>JAIROU010000190.1 GCA_031257375.1 Bifidobacteriaceae bacterium | reverse complement strand
GCGCCGGCGCCGGCGCCGCTCCCGGCCGCGGTAGCCCATCCCCCGCCCCGCCCGGCGACCGGGCCGCCCGCTCGGCGGCGCCGAGCGGTGATAACGCCGCGCCCGGGCGCCACATCGGCGGGGCGGCGGCCGCGGGTGTTGGCGGCCGGGCCGCGGCCGTGGCGAGGGTCGAACTGACTGGCGCCGGCGTCATCGTGAACCCGCTGTTCCAGGGGCGTCCAGAGCGGCCAGGCCGGCCGCCGCCTGGTCTTGGCCGACGCGGCCGGACCTGGCCGCCGCGCGGACGGTGGCGGCGGCCAACTGGCGGTAGCTGGCGACCGTGTCGAGCGCCGCCGCCCCGGCGGCATCGACGGCCAATTCTGGGCCGACCAGCGCTCCCCGCCCGGCGGCGTAAGCGGCCAAGGCCTCGACGTGGGCGCGCAGCGTGGCGGCGTCCCCGCGCGAGGCCGGGCCGGTCAGGGCGGCGATGCCCTGGCTGAGCGCACCCTCGAGGGCGGCCCTGGTCAGCGGGCCGATCAAGGCGGCCGGTTCGGCGACCCCAGCCTGGTCAAGGATGTCGAGCGCCTGGGCGATCAGCGTGACCAGGTGGTTGCCGGCGTGGCTGAGGGCGGCGTGGTACGCGGCGCGCGCGGACGGCGGCACGGCGAAGGGGCGGCCGCCCAGTTCGACGGCCAGGGCCTCGGCCAGGGGCGCCAAGCCGGGCGGGGCGGCGGTGGCGAAGGGCGCGCCGCGCAGGCGCCGCAGGTCGAGCGACGTGCCCGTGAAAGTCATGACCGGGTGGACCGACAGGGCGATCCCGCCCGCCCGGCCGACCGGCTCGAGTACGTCCAAGCCCAATGCCCCGGCCGTGTGGACCACGATCTGACCGGCCCGCCAATGCTGGGCCAGGTCCCGCGCCAGGCCCTCGACGGCCGCGTCCGGCACGGTCAGGAAGACCAGCCCGGCCTTTTCGGCCACCGCCGCCGCGGGCAGGATCGGCACGCCCGGCACCACCAACTCGGCCCGCTCGCGGCTGGCCTCCGAGCGCGCGGTCACCCCCGCCAGCGGGTGGTCGGCCTGCGCCAACGCCCCTGCCACGGCCGCCCCGACCCGGCCGAACCCGATCACCCCGGCGGGCAACGCCTGATCAACCATGTAGCCATTCAACCAAACCCGCCTGCCCGCCCGGCCCGGCGTCTTCGCGCCCGTTTGGCCGCCCGGCCGGCCGTGGCTCCCGGTTGGGGCTCCCTGTCTTATCGCATGACATCGTGGACGCGGATTTTTCGGATTTTTCGTTCGGCGGTCAGTTCGGAACGCCGCCGCCGATGCCGCCGCCGGGGTTCCGGGCGTCAGCCCAGGTCAGGCGGTTGGCCCGGCCGCCCGTCGGCTGGGAGTGCCGAACTGACCGCCGAACGCGGATTCTGCCCCGTTGCCTGCCCTGTTCCCCTGTCTTGTTCCCCGGTTGGGGCAGTTGCGGCCGCGCTTGCCCGATGCCGCCGCCCGGCCGCGCGGCATCGTCGCAGGTCACAGCGTTTCTGTTGGGGAGCCTTGGGCACGCGGGGGCGGGGCGGGCGGCCGTAACTGCCCCAACCGGACACAGAGCGGGACACAGAGCGGACACAGAGCGGGCGAAGGGCGCGGGCGAAGGTGTGTCCCCGAGTTTGAGACGAAAGGACCGTCCCCGGGTTTACGGGTTTAGGAGGCTAGGAAGGCGGTTATGGCTGGGGCTAGTTGGGCGAACTCGATTAGGAAGCCGTCGTGGCCGTAGTCGGAGTGGACCACATGGACGCCGTCCGCGCCGGGGATTAGGCGGGCCAGTTCCTCGGACTCGCGAGGGAGGTAGAGGCGGTCCGAGTCGAATGCCACCACCAGGGGCCGGGCGGTGATCCGGGCCAGCGCCTGGGCCACCGAGCTGCGGTCGCGGCCGACGTCGTGGGCGCACAGGGCCTCGGTCAGCACTATGTAAGAGTTCGCGTCGAAGCGCAGCGCCAGCTTGGCGGCGTGGTGCTCCAGGTAGGAGGCCACGGCGTAGCGGCCGCCGCCGCCCAGCGGCTGCTCCCCCGTCTGGGCGTCGGCGCCGAAGCGGCTCTCCAACTCGGCCGCCGAGCGGTAGGTGGTGTGGGCGATCTGGCGGGCGATCCCCAGCCCGACGTGCGGGCCTTGGCCGTCCGGCTGCGAGTAGTAGTCGCCGCCGAGGAAATTCGGGTCGCCGCGGATGGCCGAGATCTGGGCGTGCGCCCAGGCGATCTGGTCGGCCGTCGACTTGGCGGTGGTCGCCACCGGCGCGATCCGCGCCACCCGCTCGGGCGCCATGATGGCCCATTCGAGCACCCGCATCCCGCCCATCGACCCGCCTATGACGAGGGCGAATTGGGGGATCCCGAGCGCGTCCGCCAAAGCCAACTCGACTCGGACCTGGTCGCGGACGGTGATGAACGGAAAGCGGGAGCCGTACGGGCGGCCGGCGGCGGCATCGTGCAAATCGGGCAAACCGGGCGAACCGGCCGCGGCGTCGGGCGCGCCGGACCCGGACGCCCGGCCGGACTCAGGAACCGGGGGCGACCCGGCAGCCGGGCCGGACCCGGACGCCCGGCCGGACTCAGAAGCCGGGGGCGACCCGGCAGCCGGGCCGGACCCGAGGGCCGCGCCTGACCTGCGAGCCGGGCCGGGTTCGAGGGCCGCGCCCGACCCACGAGCCGGGCCGGGTTCGAGGGCCGCGCCCGACCTACGAGCCGGACCGGACCCGAAAGCCGGACCGGACCCGAAAGCCGGACCGGGCGCCGAGGCGGGGCCGGTGGTGCCCTGGCAGCCGCCCAAGACGTTCGGCGCGACGACGAAGTAGCGGTCGGTGTCGACCGCCGCGCCCGGCCCGATCAAGTCGGTCCACCAGCCGGAGGTCGGGTGCCCGGGCCCGGCCGGTCCGCGGATGTGGGAGTCGCCGGTCAGGGCGTGCAGCACCAGGACGGCGTTGTCGCGGGCGGCGTTGAGCCGACCCCAGGTCTCGTAGGCGACGGTGACGTCGATAAGGCCGCCGCGCTCGGGCCTAAAGGCGCCGATGCGGTGGAACTGGCGATGCCCCACCGGATCGCCCGGCCGCCAGGCGCCGGTGGCGGGCACCAACTGGCCCGGTGCGGGGGAGCGGCCCTCGAACCCGGGCTCGGACGGGCTCGCGCCCGCTTGGTGTCCCGCCACCGTCGCGGTCACGGGGCGGCCGGGGCGGCCGGGGCGGCCGGGGCGGACTGGGCGGACGATGCGGCGTTGACCTGGCGGGCGGCGGCGAAGCCGAGCTCGAGGTCGGCCAAGATGTCGTCAATCCCCTCCAAGCCCACGGCCAGGCGGACCAGGCCGGGGGTGACGGCGGACAGGGCCTGCTCCTTGGGGCTGAGCTGGGAGTGCGTGGTCGAAGCGGGATGAATCACGAGCGAGCGCACGTCACCGATGTTAGCGACGTTCGAGTGCAGTTTCAGCGCCGAGGCGAAGGCCTGCCCGGCCGCCGCGCCGCCGTCGATCTCGAAGGCCAGCACGGCGCCCGGCCCGCGCGGGGCGTATTTCCGCGCCAACTGGTGGTAGGGGCTGGACTCCAGGCCGGCGTAATGCACCAGCCGCACGTCCGGCCGGGCCTGAAGCCACTTGGCGACGGCCAGGGCGTTGTCGACGTGGCGCTCGACCCGCAGGGACAGGGTTTCGATCCCCTGGGCCAGGAGGAAGGCGTTGAACGGCGAGATGGCCGGCCCGATGTCGCGCAGCAGTTGGGCGCGGACCTTCAAGATGTAGGACAGGTTGACGCCGAAGACGCCGTCCGGCCCGAAGACCTCGCCGAAGACCAGGCCGTTGTAGGCCGGGTCGGGGGTGGTGAAGCCGGGGTAGCGGCCCGGCCCGGCGGCGGCGTAGTCGAACCGGCCGGCGTCCACGATCGCCCCGCCGATCGAGTTGCCGTGCCCGCCGAGGTACTTGGTGGCGGAGTGGATGACCACGTCGGCGCCCCAGTCGATCGGTTTGATCAGGTAGGGCGTGGCGACGGTGTTGTCGACCAGCAGCGGCAGGCCGGCCTCATGGGCGACGGCCGCAATCCCCTCGATGTCCAGGACGTCGGTCTTCGGGTTGGGGATGGTCTCGCCGAACAGGAGCTTGGTGTTGGGGCGGATGGCCCGGCGCCACTGGTCCAGATCGGTCGGGTCGTCGACGAAGCTGGTCTGGACGCCGAAGCGGGGCAGGGTGTTGGCGAACAGCGAGTAGGTGCCGCCGTAGAGCGAGGCGGCCGACACGATGTGGTCCCCGGTTCCGGCTATGTTCAGGATCGCCAGGGTGGTGGCGCTGGCGCCCGATGCCGTCAGCAGGCCCCCAGCCCCGCCCTCCAGGGCGGCGATCCGGTTTTCGACCACTTCTTGGGTCGGGTTGGTCAGACGGGTGTAGATGGGGCCGAGTTCTTGGAGGGCGAAGCGGGCGGCCGCCGTCTTGGCGCTGGGGAAGACGTAGGACGTGGTTTGGAAGATGGGCAGGGCGCGGGCGCCGGTGCCTGGGTCGGGCGCTTGCCCGGCGTGGATTTGCTTGGTTTCGAAGGACCATTCCTGGCTCATGATGTTCTCCTGGTTTCAGGTGCGTGGTATGGGTGATTGAGGGTCGGGGCTGATTTGCGAACCGCGCACGGCCGGAAGAAACGCGGGCGCGCGCCCGACCTTCCCATTTGAGGTCATAAAAGGCCGCCACCCGCCACCTGGATCAGGGCAAGTCGAACGTGCGCTGGAGCTTCAGCGGCACATTCGACGGGTTTGCATCCGCCCAGACTAAACGCGCGGCCGTCCCTTGGAAAGTCCTTCTCACATACTGAGACGGTGTCCGGCCAGGTTTTGGGGATCGCGCCGGTGCGGTGGATCGGGCCGGGGGACCGGGCCGGGGGACCGACCGGCAGGGCTGTGGCCAAAGTGGCGCCCCGGGTCGCTGATCGATGTGACCGGCGCCCGGCCGAGTCGGCCAGAGGCGGCCGAGGCCGGCGCCCGGCGCCGGCGGGTCGCGCGTGGCCGCGCCCGGGCCCGGGCAAGGTCCCGGGCGCCTTGCGGGACAATGGCATATACGGCGCGCCCGCCCGTCCGGCGGGCGCGGGCTTACGTCGCCACAGCCCGGGCGAAGAAGGAGCATTCACAATGGCAGAGTTGAAGGTGGGCGCCGAAGCCCCCGATTTCACGCTCGAAACCGATCAAGGCAAGCAGTTGAGCCTGTCCGCGCTGCGCGGAGGCAAAGTGATCTTGTACGTCTACCCGGCCGCGTTCACCCCCGGCTGCTCGCTCGAGGCCCAGGATTTCCGCGATGCGGCGGACGCCTTTGCCAAGGCCGGGTACACCATCCTGGGCCTGTCCCCGGACGAGGCGGCCAAGAACGCGGACTTTTCCAGCAAGATGAAGCTGCCGTTCCGACTGCTGTCCGATCCCGATCACACGGCCCTGACGGCCTACGGCGCCTGGGGCGAGAAGGAGGCCTTCGGCCGTCAGACCGTTGGCGTGATCCGCTCGACCTTTGTGATCGGGGCGGACGGGCGCTTCGAGGTGGTCGAGCACGGGGTCAAGGCGGCCGGGCACGTCGAGCGCCTGGCCCACGACTTGGGCGTCGAGCTGGAAGGCTTCTGAACCCGAGCGGCTGTTGGCCCAGATGGCCCTGTGGCTGGAGTGGTTGATGAGGTAGAATGCTGCTTCGTTGGCATCTTCCCATCTAGCGCCTTGGTCGTCTTGGCCGTCTTGGCTGTCTTGGCCTCATTGAGTGTCTCGACGGTCTCGACTGTTTAGACGGCGGGCGCGGTTAGGACCATTTATGAGTCGTCAGCCCGGACCCGCGGGCCGGGTCGGCCGCGCCGCCCGGTCGGCGCGGTTGACGCGCCTGGCGCCGACCTCCCGGTCGGCGCGGTTGACGCGCCTGGCACCGGCCTGGCGGGCCGGGCGGACTTGGCGCGGCTGGTTGGCGGCCGCAGCCTTGGTCGTCGCGGTCGGCGTGACCTCGCCGGCCCTGGCCGACCCGTCGCCGCCACCCGGCTCGGACGCGGCCGTCGCGGAGGCCAGGCGCCAGGAGGCGATCGCCGCCGCCTCGGTGGCCGAGGTCGAGGCGATGCTGGACGAGTTGCGCGCCCAGACCGAGGCGACCGAGACCCAGGCCGCATTGGCCGCCGAGGCCTACAACAGGGCCGCCGAGGAGCTGGATCTGGCGGGTCAGGCGGTCGAGGAAGCCGCCCAAGAGGCCGAGGCGGCCGGGCGGGCGCTGGCCAGCGCCCGCGGCACCCTGGCCCGTGTGGCCTTGATGAACGCCCAGTCCGGCTCGCAGATATCGGCCCTCCAGCCGCTGCTGACGGCCGATGGCGTCGAGGACGCCATCGGCCAGAGCGCATTGCTGTTCGTGGTCGGCTCGGCGGCCGACCGGGCGGCGGCCAAGTTCGCCCTCGCCCAGCAGGCGGCCGACCAGGCCGAGATCCGCTCCCAGCGGGCCGTCGAACTGCGGGCCGAGAAAACCGCCACCGCCGAGACCAAGGCGGGCCAGGCCCAAGCCGCCGCCGAGGCGGCGGCCAAGGCCCAGACCGAGGCCGAGACCCGCCACGAACAGCTCCTTGAAGCCCTGGCCGAGAAGAAGAACAGCACCGTCGCGGCCGAGGCGGCGGCCGAGCAGCGGCGCCTGGACGAGGCCAACGAGGCCGCCCGGTTGGCGGCCATCCAGCGCCAGGCGGCGCTCAACCCGCCCGCCTCGACCGGCGGCTCGACCGCAGGCTCGACCGCAGGCTCGACCGGCGGCTCGGGAGGCGGCTCCGGAGGCGGCAGCGCGGTCACCACCGATCCCCCGCCCTCGGACGGCGACTCCGGCGGTTCGGACAACTCCGGCGGCAACGGCAACTCGGACGCGCAGACCGCGCCCACGCCGCCGCCCTCGACTGACGGCGCCGCCGCCGGCGAAGCGGCCGTGGCCTGGGCGCGCCAACAGATCGGCAAGCCCTATCAGTGGGGCGGCAACGGCCCGTCGTCGTTCGACTGCTCCGGGCTGACCCAACAGGCCTGGAAAAACGGCGGCGGCAAGTCGATCCCGCGGGTCGCCGCCGACCAGTACGCCCTGGCCCAGAAGATCCCCTACGACTCAATGCGGCCCGGCGACCTGATCTTCTGGAAGCGCGGCAGCGCCCCAGTTCACCACGTCGCCATCTACTCCGGCAACGGCATGATGATCGAGGCGATGCAGACCGGCACCAACATCCACGAGATCCCGATCCGCTGGACCAACACCGTCCAGTACGCCGGCCGTTACTGACCGAAGGCGGCCTGGGCGCCCGTCTCACAACGGGCTCCCAGGCTGTCCGACAGCGTCTTCTTGCCCCTACTCGGAGCCCTCACCGGCGGCATCGGCGTCTTCCCGGCGTTTGATCGAGGCCAGAATCTCGGCCTCGGCGCCGGCCCGGTCGGTCCAGTGCGAGCCCTCGACCGATTTGCCGGGCTCCAGGTCCTTGTAGATCTCAAAGAAGTGCTGCACCTCGAGCCGGTGGAACTCGGAGATGTCGTCGATGTCGAGCCGCCACGAGGCCCGCGTGTCATTGGCGGGGACGCACAACACCTTGTCGTCGCCGCCGGCCTCGTCGCGCATCCGGAACATGCCCAAGGCCCGGCAGCGGATCAGGCAGCCGGGGAAGGTCGGCTCGTCCAGCAGCACCAAGGCGTCGAGCGGGTCGCCGTCCTCGCCCAGCGTCCCCTCGACGTAGCCGTAGTCGTCCGGGTACCGGGTGGCGGTGAACAGCATTCGGTCCAACCGGATGCGTCCGGTGTGGTGGTCCAACTCGTATTTGTTGCGCGAGCCCTTCGGAATCTCGATCGTGACGTCGAACTCGAGCGGGTGCTCGCCCTTGGCGTCGGAGTGCTGGGTCCGCAGAGCGGGCTGGTAGCTGGGCTTTGGCATCGAATGGCCTCACGGTTGACGGGACAACGGTCTCGATTGTCTAGTCTGGCCTATTGTGAACCGGCGCCGGAAATCGCCCCAGCGGATCTGGGACCAAGTGTCCGATGCCGCCGGGACCGTTCCGCTCGGCCGCCCGGTCGGCCCGCCCCGCCTTGGCCGCCCCTCCCCCAATCCCGACCTGAGCCAGTCAGGCCGGGGCGGGCGGCGCGGCCGCGCCGGGGGGCGCAAGTGGTTGGCCGGAACGGCAGCCGCGCTGGCTGGGACGCTGGTGGCGAGCTTGGCCGGAACGACGGCATCGGGCAACCCGGGCAAACCGGGCGACCCGGCCGACCAAACCTCGCCCCAGGTCGTGGCGGTGGCCGCGGCGCTGGACGAGTCGGCGGCGCTGCCGGGGGCGGGCGCGATCGCCGGGCTGGCGGCGGCCCATCTCGGGGCTGCCCAAGTCGGGACCGTCAGCGTCTCGGTGCGGGACCTGATCAGCGGGCAAGACCTGTTCGCGGCGGGCGCCGGGCAGGCGTTGGCGCCGGCCTCGACGCTAAAGATACTGACCGCCACGGCGGCGCTGAGCGTCCTCGGCCCCGACGCGACGCTGACCACGGCCGCCGTGCTGGAGCGGACCGGCCCGGCCAGCGGGACGGTCACGCTGGTGGCGGGCGGCGACACCACCTTGGCGCCCGAGGCCGGGCGGCCGGGGGAGGTCATGGGCCGGGCCGGGATGGGCGACCTGGCCTGGGCGGCGGCGGTCGAATTGCGCCGCCGGGGAGTGGACCGAGTCGAGGTCCGGCTGGACGACACCATTTTCACCGGCCCCTCGACCTACCCGGACTGGCAGTGGTCGCTGGGGACCACCTGGGGCGCCCCGGCCACGCCGCTGGCGATTATGGGCGGGCGGGCCGGCGCCGGTTTCGACGCCGTCACCTACAGCGCCGACCCGGCCCTGGCCGCGGCCGAGCAGTTCGCCCGCCTGCTGGCCGTCCACGGCCGCGACGAGGCCCTGGCCCTGCCGCCGGTCATGGTGGCCGGCTCGGTGGCGCGCGGCCGCGCCCCTTTGGGCGCCGAAACTCTGGCCGAGGTCCGTTCCGCGCCGATGCATGAATTGGTGGGGCACCAGCTGCGGCAGTCGGACAACACGCTCTCGGAGTCCCTGGGGCGAATGGTGGGGGTGGCGCTGGGCGAGCCCGGGAGCTTCGCCGGCTGCGCCGCCGGGGTGGGCCAGACTGCGGCCGAGTTGGGCCTGCCGACCGCCGGGCTGAAGCTGGACGACTGCTCCGGGTTGAGCCACGGCTCGGCCGTCTCGGCCGCCACTTTGACCGCCGCCTTGGCCTTGGCGGCCGGGCCTTCGGCGGGCGACTTGGGGACGGTGGGGCGGTCCTTGCCGGTCGGCGCCTTGCAGGGGACATTGGCCAATCGCTTCAGCCAGACCGCCGCGGCCGGCAACGTCCGGGCCAAGACCGGCACCCTGACCGGCGTGACGGCCCTGGCCGGATTGGTCCAGACGGCCGGCGGGCGGGAGTTGGTCTTCGCCGTGGTGGCGAATCCAGATCCGGCCGCCATCTGGACCGATTCGGCCCGCCAATCGATCGACCGCTTCGTCGCCGGGCTGGCCGCACTTAGCTGACTGACCAATTCTCGTGCACCCTTAGGCGCGGGCGGTCGGCGGCAGGGCTGCGGGGCGGCCGCCGGGCGGGCCCCGGGCGGGCCCCGGGCGTGCGCCAGGCGGGCGCGAGCAGGCGAGCCGCGCCAACCCGACCCGGATCAGCACATCTCTCAGCGTGGACGGGTAGAGCACATTCGCGTCATAGACGACTACCCGCGGCATCAGGACAGCCCAAGCGCGTGAGCCTCCGCCGCCAGTTCGTCCGCGACCGCCACCCGGCTGGCGTCGTCCGCCCGTAGATAACGCACCAGTGACGCGGCCTTCACGCGACGGTGGGTGCCGACCGTGCGGTAAGCGATCTGTCCCGCATCGAGCAGACCGATCAGAAATGGGCGAGAAACGTTCAGCGCGTCCGCTGCCTGTTGCGTGGTCAGCTCCGCGTGCGCGGGCACGAGGGTGACGCCCTCGCCGTGGGCGAAGCTGTCCAGCACGCGAGCGAGCGCGGCCAACGCCGAGCGCGGCACCTCCACATCCCCGCCCGGCTCGCCCAAGCTCAGCCGCACTGGAGTGTCCGCATCCAGTGCGCCGTCAAGGCCGCGCAGGGCCGATGCCGCCAGCGCCGCGTCTGTCGGCCCGGGCACCAGCGTCGCAACATCACTCATCAACCCACTCCTTCTAATCGAAACTATCGCAGCAGCCGCAATAAGTGTAACGCGGATGCGGTCGCCTCGAGAGTGATCGGGGCAAGGCTCCCAGCCGGGGGGATCATAGCCACCAAGTCCGTCCTGGACACTGAAAACCACATCTGGGCGGCACCCGCGCCATTCCTGCCGGCGGCCCCGAGTTAACTGTTCGCGCTCAAGTGTCGCCTTAGCGCGACCCCGAACACCCCAGCGCGTGTTGAGCGTGAGCGGGTTGGAGCCCGGGTGTCGCGTGTTACCTCCCGCGTCGGCTGGTCGTGGTCGGTTCGGGTGCTTGTATGCGCCGGCGGACGCGGACCATGGTCAGACCGGCTGCCATCAGCATGAGGGTTACGGCTCCCAACCCAATGTAAGTGGCGGGTTCGAGTGACGGCCCAGTGAACGGCAAATCGCCAGACCCGCCAGAGCCGCTAGAACCGCCGGACCCGCTAGGGGTGGTGGGGACTGGTTTCGCGGCTATCTGCATGGTGTAGGTGACGGTGGCGCATTGGCCAACCTGGTCGCAGACCACCGCCGACCAGCTGTCTCGCCCGCTGAAACCAGGGTCAGGCGTGTACCTGAACCCGCCGCCATCCGGGCTGACAGTCCCATGGGCTGGTTGAACAATCTCGCTGACCGCCAGATCACCGGCGCCGTCAACCCGCGCCACGCTAACGGGATCCAACAACGGCGTCTCCTGCCCAGAAACGACATCCACCACAACCGCGGCCGGACTGGGCGCCGCCAACACCCAAGCGGTGAACAACGCGGCCCTGGCCTGCCCCAAATCATCGGTGTACGTCACCTGGAACGTATACCGGCCCGGCGGGGCGTCCCCAGCGCGGTAGACAAGCGGACCTGTTTCAACGCGCCCCGCCTCGGGTGCGGCTGTGACGACGCGAGACACGATCACACCAGGGGTTGTCACGTCTTCAAGGAACAACACACTCCCGCCAGCCGCGACCGGCCGCTCCGAGCCAACCGCGACCGGTGGCGCTTGGATCACAACCTCGAACGTCACCACATCAGATCGCCCAAACGAATCGGTGTAAGCGACAGTGAACTGGTAAACACCCGCGTCTAAACCGGCGGCGTCGAACACCACTGTGCCGTCGGTTCCCGCCGCCACCGACACCCCAGCCGGGGCGCCCCCCACCACAGCTGACCCGATAACAGTCCCGGAAGTCACCGCCAAATCGAACCTGGCTAGACCATCCACACCGATGCGAGCCGACGTTTCACCCGTCACCGCGGGCGCGTCCACCACCGTCACCTCGAAGGCCGCGTCCACCGTCAAACCATTCGAATCGGTGTAACGAACCGTGAACGGATACACCCCGGCCGGGAGACTGCCCGCCTCGAACAGGACGGAGCCCGTCAAATCCGGGCTGATGCCAGCCTGGCCCACCCAAGGCGCCGTCGTGGTCACCTCAGCTGAACTGATCACCGCGCCAGCAGCCGCGTCAGCCGCCGCCGAACCCACCAGGGTGGTGGCCCCACCAACACCGATCCTCGCCCTGGCGCCCGAAGCCGTCGGCGCCGCCGCCCACCTGGCCGCCAACACCAGCCGGCCAGAACCACGGTCAACGCCCTGCACACCATTCGGAACAGTCAACAGGTCGGCGTTGAAATCCCAACGCCGAACCGGGTCGACACTCCACCAACCGGCGAACGCGGAACCAGCCCTGACCGGAGCGGCCGGCTCAACCAGCTTCTCGTCATACCGGCTGGCCACCGGATCAGGCGCCGGCTGACCGCCAGCCGAATCGAACAACACCTGGACCGGTACGGCGTTGTAGTACAACCTCAACGCCAACCCCGGCGACGCGGTGACCAAACCCTGAACGTTAGACCGGGCGGCATCGAACACGTAGCCGACATAGTTCTTCGGCGTCGCGGCGGGCGACATGGCGCCGACCTGGCCTTCCAGAGTCTCACTGTCCGTCAACGCATCCCCGCCGGGGCCGACCTTATAATGCTCGACCGAATAATCAGCCCAACCCAAATGCAACCAACGGGCATGCAACGTCACCGCCGCCCCGTCCAAGGTCGTCTCGGCCGTCACAGGCGTGGTGTGACCAGCGTCCAAGAACCAGCCGTCGAACGTGTAACCCGCCCGAACCAAGTTCGTGGTGTAAGAGCCGGCTTCGACCAGCTTCGAACCAACCTGCGCCCGGTCCGGCCCCAACGCCGCCGGGACAGACGGCTGCTCGGCCGTGGTGTGCAGGTCATAAGACACTTCGCCCCACACGCTCTGCCATCCGCCATACAACTTGACCGTGTCCCCCGCGCCGATCATCCCGGCGGTGATCACATTCGCGCTGAAATCCCACACCAACCCTGGGTCGGCCTGGTCAACCACCTGGGCGGCCCTATACCAGCCAACAAACGAATACCCCACCAACGCCGGGTCGGCAGCTGGGGCGGTGATCGTCTCACCGATCAGGCCGGTGGTGTCCGGCGGCCCAACCACCGAACCCGGCGCGTCCGGATCGAACACCACCGTCAAGGTCTTCTTCGCGAACAACGCCCGAACCTGCACGTCCCCGGCCGGGACCGTCAGTTCCGCGGTGGACGATGCCGTGTCGTCCAGCAGACCGTCGTCACCGCCCGACACCACCACCCAACGATCAAACTGGTAACCCGCCTCCGGGCTGGCCGTCAACGAGGCCTTCGACTTCTCCGCATAGTATTCGCCGTCCGCCTGGGCGGTCCCCCCAACGCCATTGGTCACCGACACCTGCGCCCACGCGCCCACATAAACACCCAACGGACTGCTCTGACTGCTCTGATTACCGGCCGCGTCAACACCGACCACCCAAACCATCCGGCCGCCCCGGTCCGGCAAATCCGCCTGATCCAAGCTGATCGCGTTCGGCCCCGACCGCATGGCGCCGCTATGCCCCGCCGCCACCACCTGGCCGCCAGTCGGCGCTGGATCACCCGGTGGGAGCGTCAAGTAGTAGTAAGTGCCCGGCTCATTCGACCGGAACCCGGCCGTCCCCCCGTCGGCCGCTGAACGCGCACCCGCCGGGTCGCTCAACACCGGCGGCGTCGAATCACGGTATACATCCACCTCGACCGGCGACCCCGGCAACACGAACCCCGCCGCCGTCAACGCCGCGGGCAACGTCACGCCCACGTCCACCACGCCGCCAACAGCCACATCCGTCAAAGGCAAGACCCAAGTCTTGTTGTCCGAAGACCCAGACCAACCCGCCGGGTTGGTCGTGACCTCACCCGTGCCGTTGGTGACAGTCACATCGCCATCCGTCAAACCCGGCACCGGCTGATCGAACACAAGCGTCAACTCAGTCGAAGTCGTGGCCGCATCCCCATCCGCCGTCACCGTGAACCCGATCGGCCGGCGCAACACGTTAGGAATCAAACCAGCCGTGAACCGCGGCGCCGCCGCCGTCACATCCGCGCCGAAACCATCCAACCCCCGCAACGTGATCCCTTTGACCACACCCTCGGATTCAGGCGCCCACAGAGTCGCGGCCAGCTTATCCGCATCCTCCGGCCCCGCCCCAACCGTCGCCGGAGCAGGGAACGCATCCGGATCAGTGTCCACAATGAACTGCCGCTGCGCGCCAGTGATCGTATGCTGCGCATACGGGAACCTCGAATCAGCCAAATCCAAATCAGCCAAATCCACACCCGCGTAAGCCGGCACATACAACGGGAACACCGGCGTGCCGTCACCATCGACTGGACTCTGCACCCCAGCCACACCGCTGGTACCACCCACCGCATGGACACTCCCGCCCTTGATGGTCACCGCCCCGGTGACACGACCAATCGCGTAAGGCGCCCAGCCGCTAGTCGTATGAGCCACCACGAAACCACCCTCAACCGTGATCGACCCAGCCGCGCCACCATCCCCGCCAATCCCGGCGCCACCCCACGCTGTCGCCACCACCGTGGGCGAACCCGTGACCAACACCCAGTTGTCAGCCTCAACCCCTTCAAACCAGGTCGAGCCGATCCCGACCAAGCCCCGCGCCGAAACAACCGCGTCACCACCAATAGTGATCTCACCCATACCACCGCCCCCAGGCACCCCGCACGAACCGATCCCCGGCGCGAACCCGCCACCACTGGCAGTCACCCGCGCTTCACCCCCGATGGTGATAGTCCCACCGGTGCCGCCGCCGATCCCAGCACCGTCTTGGCCGCCGTTAGCGGTCACTTCCGCCGACCCGCCAATAGTGATGGTCCCACCCGAGCCCCATTCGCCGCCACCGATCCCAGCAGCCTGGCCGCCGCCGTTAGCGATAACATCAGCCGACCCGCCAATCGTGATGGTCCCACCCGAGCCCCGTTGGCCGGCGCCAATCCCAGCGGCCTGGTCGCCGCCGTTAGCGGTCACTTCCGCCGACCCGCGGATAGTGAAGGTTCCACCCGAGCCCCATTCGCCGCCACCGATCCCAGCAGCAAAGGTGCCGCCGTTAGCGGTCACATCAGCCGTCCCTTCGATAGTGATAGCGCCTCCCGAAGTCCTGTCGCCGCCGCCGATCCCAGCAGCAAAGTCGCGGCCGTTGGCGGTCAACGACCCAGGGGCGTCCGATGCCGCCGTGATAGTCACCGCAGTACCATCCGGCACAGACAAGCCAGCCAGGCCGAACTGCCCGGCCAAGGCGGACGCCCCGACCAAGGTGATCGCAACATCTGCGGCATCGACCAAGCCGACCGGCGAGGCGACGCCTGTGCCGGTCGCGGTCAGACCGTTGAGCCGCAACGGCACAGTCACACCCGCCACAGAGTTGCCGTCAACGGTGTAACTGCGCCGCGGCACGTCAGAGGCGCTGAAACTCGACCCGAGTTCGATCGGCACATCCCCGATGGACAAGTCCCGGCCGTTCAACCAAGCCAACTGGCCTGACAACCCCGCCAACCGATAATTCGTTTGATCCTGCACGGT
>JAIROU010000325.1 GCA_031257375.1 Bifidobacteriaceae bacterium | reverse complement strand
GTGCTGATCGTGGAGGACGAGCCGTATTTGGCCGAAGCTGTTCGGGATGGGCTGCGGTTGAACGCCATAGCGGCGGACATCGCCGGGGACGGCCACCTGGCGCTCGAGTTGCTGGGGCTGAACAGCTACGACATCGCGGTTCTGGACCGGGACATCCCCGGGCCGTCCGGGGACGAGGTGGCCGCCGCCATCGTCGGGTCCGGGAGCGGCCTGCCGATACTGATGCTGACGGCGGCCAGCCGTCTGGACGACAAAGCCTCCGGCTTCGAACTGGGCGCGGACGACTACCTGACCAAGCCGTTCGCCATGCGCGAGTTGGTCCTCAGGCTGAGGGCGCTCGACCGCCGACGCGGCCGCAGCCGCCCACCGGTGCGCGAGGTCGCCGGGCTGCGAGTGGATCCCTTCCGGCGGGAGGTCTACCGCGACGGGCGCTACGTCGCCCTGACCCGCAAACAGTTCGCCGTGCTCGAGGTCTTGGTCGAGGCCGAGGGCGGCGTCATCAGCGCCGAAGAACTGCTGGAGCGGGCCTGGGACGAGAACGCCGACCCGTTCACCAACGCGGTCCGCATCACCGTCTCAGCGTTGCGCAAGCGCCTGGGCGAACCGCAGCTGATCACGACCGTGCCCGGAGTCGGCTACCGGATCGACCCCGTCCCGGCCGAGCGTGCGGGAGAAGGCGCCGATGCCTAACGCGACAGCGCTAAACCCGGGGACGGTCCTTTCGTCTCAAACTTGGGGACAGTCCCTTCGCCATGACGAAGGGTCCGCCCTGAAGACCGACCCACACCAAGGCGGCCGCCGGCCGCCTGACCCACCGGCCCCCGGGTTTACTGGGGGCGGGAGGGGCGCAGATGTCTGAGGCGGCGGGAGCGGCGTTGGCGGTCAACCGGGACGGCCAGGGCGCCAGGGCGCGGGGGCTGAGCGCCCGCTGGAAGCTGACTTTCAGTTACGTGGGGCTGTTGGTGCTGGCCGGGGCTCTGCTGCTGGCCGTGGTGGCGGTGTTCCTTCTGCGTTACGTCCCGGCCGAGGCCATCTCCATCTCCGGCCAGGCGCCCGGCAGCGACCGGCCCGGGCGGCCCGAGTTGTTCATTCCCGGCCGCGACGACCTGTGGCGGGCGTTCGCGCCGAAGGCGGCCGCCGCCATGGCCGCACTGCTGGCGTTTGGGCTGGTCGGCGGCTGGCTCTTGGCCGGGCGCATGCTGGCGCCCCTGGGCCGGATCGCGGACGCGACCCGCCAAGTGGCGGCCGGATCGCTGTCCCACCGCATCGACTTGACCGGCCGCAACGATGAGTTCGTCGAACTGGCCGACGCCTTCGACACCATGACCGCCCGGCTCGAGGCCCACGTCGCGGAGCAGCGCCGGTTCGCCGCCAACGCCTCCCACGAGTTGCGAACGCCGCTCGCGATCGCCCAGTCCCTGCTCGATGTGGCCCGCCAGGACCCGGACCGCGACACCGACCAACTCCTGGAACGCCTTCAGGCGGTCAACGCGCGGGCCATCGCCCTGACCGAGGCGCTGCTCAGCCTCAGCCGAGCCGACCAGCCTCTCGACGCGCGAACCCCGGTCGACCTGTCCCTCTTGGCCGAGGAAGCGGTCGAACTGTTCCTGCCCCTGGCGGAAGCGCGCGGCATCGTGATCGAAACCGCCGGCCAAGTCGCCTCGGCGCTCGGGTCGCGGGCGCTGCTGGCCCAAATGACGGCGAACCTGGTCCAAAACGGCATCGTGCATAACCTCCCCGACGGTGGCGCCGTGAGCGTCGTCACGGCGGTCGCGCCGGGCCTGGCCGTCTTGAGCGTCGAGAACACCGGCCCCGAGCTGACGCCCGAGCTGGTGGCGACGCTGGCGGAGCCGTTCCAACGCGGCGGCGAGCGCATTCGCGGCGACCACCCCGGGGTGGGGCTGGGCCTGGCGATCGTCAACCGCATTGTCCAGGCCCACGATGGCCACCTGGCCTTGGCCCCGCGTCCGGGCGGCGGGCTGGAGGCGGTGGTCCGCCTGCCGGCCGGCGCATGAGCGGTGGGCGCGGCGGTGGGCCGGCGTCGGGACGTTGGCCGATGCCGCGCGGCCGGGCTTGGCGCATGAGCGGCGGGCGTGGCGGTGGGCCGGCGCCGGGACGTTGGCCGATGCCGCGCGGCCGGGCCTGGCGCGGGGGCGCTGGCACGGCAGGGGCCGCAGCGGGGGGCGCTAGCATTGGGCGGTGGTCGCTGCCCTGTCATTGCCGATGGCGCGTCGGATCGCCTTGGCGGCGCAGGGTTTCGGGGCGGCCCGTGAGTCGGCGCCGGGCCAGCGCCGGGTGGACGGTGTGATTCGCCGGCTGGCTCAGATCCAGATCGATTCGGTCAATGTTTTCACCAGAGCCCATGCGATGCCGCTGTTCAGCCGTCTGGGCGGGTACGCCCCAGAGCGCTTGGCGCGCGGGCCGCTGTTCGAATACTGGGGGCATGCGGCCAGTTTGATCGACCTTGAGTTGTATTCGTGCTTTCAGTTTCGGCGCGAGGAGGCCCGCCAAAGGCCGTGGCGGCGGGCGCGAGAACTGCTGGCGGACCAGCCGCGGCTGATCGACCAGGTCCTTGACGAGGTGGCCGCGCGCGGGCCGGTGTCGGCGCGGGAGATAAAGCTCGGCCGGCCCAAGGCGGCGGGCGGCTGGTGGGAGTGGTCCGAGGCCAAGACGGCGCTGGAGTGGCTGTTCCACTGCGGCGATGTGGCCGTGGTGGCCCGCAACAAACAGTTCGAGCGCCTTTACGACTTGCCGGAGCGGGCGATCCCGCCCTCGGCTTGGCGGGCGTCCGGGCCGATGGGCCGGGCCGAGTCCCATCAGGTCTTGGTGGCGCGGGCGGCCGCCGCGCTGGGGGTGGCCACGGCCCCGCACTTGGCCGACTATTTCCGCACGGATTTGGCTGACACGCGGGCCGCCATCGGGGCGTTGGCGGCGGCAGGGGAGGTCGAGGAGGTGGCCGTGGCCGGCTGGGACCAGCCGGCTTGGTTGTGGGCGGCCGCCCGCCGACCTTCTACAGTGCGGGCCGATTGCCTGATCAGCCCGTTCGACAACCTGGTGTTCGAACGCCGCCGCTTGGCTCAGCTGTTCGGGATCGATTACCGGATCAGCATCTACACCCCGGCCGAGCGGCGAACCCACGGCTACTACGTCTACTTGTTCTTGCGGGGCGGGCGCTTCGCGGCCAGAGTTGACCTCAAAGCCGACCGCAAGCGGTCGGTCCTGATGGTTCAGGCGGCCTGGTTGGAGGACCCCGGCGCTTCCCCGGCCGAGGCGGGCGGGGTCGCCGCCGATCTGGCCCGGGAGCTGCGGCGGGCCGCCGACTGGCAGGGCTTGGCCCAGATCGAGGTCGCGGACAGGGGCACTTTGGCGGCGCGGCTGCGCGTGGAGGCGGCCCGGCCCGGCGGCGGGTGAGCTCCGCCCCGGGCCGCCGCCGCCTCAGCGGTCGCGCCGGGCACCCGGCGCCCGGCGGCTGGACTGGGACCGGCGGTCCCGGTCGGCTGGCCGCCGCGAGCCCGCTGGACGGCGCCGCCGGCACGGCCGCCGCGAGCCCGCTCGACGGCGCCGCCGACATGGCCGCCGCGAGCCAGGGACGCCAGCCCCCGCCAGACGTTTCGACCGGTCTGCGCCCCGACATCAAGGCCCAGGGCGCTGCGATCCCTGACGGCGGAGTCTGCGATCACAGCGGCGGTGCAAGTGCCCCTATTCGGCTGGCGTGGGGGTGGCCAGGTCGACGACCGCCACACCGGCTGAGGCGGCCAGCGCCGCCAGGCGCGCGTCGACCGTCAACAGGGCGGCTCCGCGGCGACGCGCCAGTGTCAGGTAGAGCAGGTCGTGCACCGGGTGGTCCAACCGGACCGCTTCGGAGAACGCCTCGGCCGCGTTGTCCGCGATGGGGATCACCTCATGGATCACGGCTTGGATCCGCACGATCATGTCGCGCGCCTCAGCGGCGGTCAGCTGCCCGGCGCGGACGTACTTCCGCAGAGCGTTGCAAGTCTCGGCCAGGTGCAGGGCGGTTGTCGCCACATGGTTGGAATCGGCCAAGGCTGTGAGGACGGCGGCGGCCGACGGGCCGCCAATCTGGGAGCGGACGCTGGCCGATGCGTCGACCACCAGGTTCATCGGTCGCGGTCCTGGCGGATCAGTTCGGCTGGGTCGGGCAGGTCTCGGCCGCCCAGCCGCTCGGCCGACGCCCGCGTCTGGGCCAGCGCGGCCTGTCTAGCCGCTTCTGAGGCCCGGTTCGGCGCCAGCGCCTCGGCCAGCAGCACAATGACCTCTTGCGAGATCGATCGGCGATCCACCTTGGCCCGGTGGCCCAGACGCTCGTAGAGGTCTTGCGGAAACGACCGCACCTGAAGCAATGGCATGTCGGCTCCCCGGGCTCGCGAGTTGTGAATGAATAAGGGCTGCATAAAGCATACACAACAACGCCCGGGCCGGGCCAAGCGGGGCGGACGGCCGCGATCACCGGGCGGTCTGCGGTCTTGGGCGAGCGCCGCTGGCCGCAAACGCCCGCGGGCGACCGAGCGGCATCGGACCTGTGGCTGGCGTCCGGACGTCAGGTTGGCTGGGCGATGACGACTAGATCGTCCGGTGACGCGGCGAGGGCCACGGCCGGGGAGATCCGCTGGTCGAAAGTCGCCAGGCGGCACCCAGCGTTCGCGGCCAGGGCCAGGAGGTAGGCGTCCGTCACCTGCTTCGGGCCGAGCAAACGATCAGACGTTGACGTCGAGCAGAGCCGGTCTCATATGCCTAACTCGTCGCGGATGGCCTCGACCTGTTCGTTCGTGACCATGGCAGTGGCGCCCGGCAGTGGGCCGAACCCCTTCGAGGCCAACCAGGCGTCCAAATCGTCTTGGGGAGCGGGGTCGGCGGCGGCCCCGCTGACCGGCTGGGTGAAGCCGCGCCGGGCCATTTCCGAGATCACGGCGCCCAAGCGCCGCCCCTCGGCCTTGGCCAGGTCCCGAGCCGCGCTGAGGACATCGGCATCGATGTCCAAAGTGGTTCGCACGCATCAAAGGCTAGCGTCTGATGCATGCGGCGGCCGCAGGCTTCGGCTCAGGCTTCGGCTCTGGCTTCGGCTCTGGCGCCGGCTCTGGCGCCGGCTCTGGCGCCGGGCGGTGGCCTTGATGGCGCTGGTGACGGCGCTGACCGGTGGTTTTCAGGTTCTCGACGCCGCCCGGCCGGCTTGGGCTTGCGCTTGCGGCGCCCCAGCGCCCGCCTTGGGCGATCCGGCCGGCGACGTGCTGATCGGCCATGAGACCGCCTTCATCTCGGTTCACGACGGGCAAGAGCGGATCGACATGCGTTTGTCGGTCGACACCGTGGCCGAGGATTCGGGGCTGATCTTCCCGACGCCGCCAGCGACCTGTTCACCATCCTCGCGAACCGGGAGCACCGCCGGCCCACCATGGTCGCCAGCCAATCAGGCCCCGACTACTGGGCGGCGGCCCTGCCAGACAAAGTCGCCGCCGACTCCATCGTCAACAGGCTCGTCAACAACGCCCGGTGTGCCATCGCGCTCGGCGACATCGACATGCGCCGCGAACGCGACAAGCAAGCCCGCGCCGCCCAAGACTACTGGGAATGACACCGCAAACCGCGGCCGCCGGGCCCAACCACGGCCCGGCGGCCGCTACCACAAACCCCGAAACCCGCTACCAACAACCCAGACCAGCGCTACCAAGAAGGACTACTCGCCACGCATTGGCGGTCGGCCTGGGTCTGCTCCGCGCCCGCAGGTCCCTTCGCCGCCTGGCCCCGGCCGGCTGACAACCCGCCGGATCGAGGTCGGCGCCCTGCGCGCCCGGGCTCACCAGGCCGCGGCCCTGCCGAGGACGCGGCCGCGCAGATCAGGCCGCAGGGCGGAGTCGGGAACGAGGTCGACCTTGGCACCGACCGCTTGGCCGATTTGGCCGCCGATGCCGACGATTGGCGGCATCGGTTGTCCGATGCCGCAGTCCTCCTTGACGCTGTTGGCCCACGTCGACGGGCCGCGGGGGCGTCGGGCGGGCCGCGCTGGCGGCATCGGCGCCGGTGGCAGAACGCCCACTTGCCATTGTGGAAACTGGGTGGTACGCTTTCCAACATGGAAAGTGGAACATTTGATCACGACTCCGCGCCCGAGCCCCTTGAGCGGACGGCCGGCGGGCTGGGCGCGGGCGACGGCGCCAGGCTGTTGGCCGAGGCTGACGCCGGGGCGTTGGCGGTTCGGCGGGCGCTGGCGCCGCCGCGCTGGTTCCTGACGTCGATTTGGGCGGTCTGCGGCGCCATGTCCGCGGTCTTTGCGGTGGAGGACCCCTTGGCCCGGAGCCTCGCTCTGGTGGCGCTCTGCTTTGTCGAGGGCGTGGTGGTGGGCGTCCGGTCGAGGCGGACGCGCGGGCTGCGGCAGCGTTGGGACCGCTCGGCCGTGGCGGCCGTGGCGCTTGTCTGCGCGGTGCTTGTGCCCGGGGCGATCGTTGCGGCGACGGTGGCCGCCGGGACGCTGTGGCCGGTAGCCGTAGGACTGGCCGAATTCACCATCGGAATGGCCTGGACGGCCTGGTTCCACCGCCGCCGGACGCGGCCGGGCGGCCAAAGCTTATGAGCGGGTCTACGTCGGCCCGGTTCGACCCGGAGATCCACGCGCCCGTCCGGCTGCGCGTCTGCGGCGCCCTGGCCGAGGTCAAATCGGTCGAGTTCGCCTCCCTGCGGGACTTGCTGGGCGTGGCCGACTCGGTCCTCTCGAAGCATCTGGCCCGCCTGGAGGCCCAGGGATATGTGTTCATCGACAAGCAGTCTTGGGGCGGGCACCTGCGCACCTGGGTGGGCTTGACCGACCAGGGCCGCCGCGCCTTCGACGGCCACATCGCCGCCCTCAGGCAGATCGCCGGCCTTTAGCCTGCTCAGAAACTGACTGCGCCGCGGGGTGGTTTTGGGCGCGGGGAGGGTGGGCGCCGGGACGGCCGCCTCGCATTCGCCCAGGCCTTCCTTAGGCCGCTGGAGCGCCGTCGAGTTGGCGATGGGCCCGCCCTTGACGAATCAGCCGCATTGGATGTGGGGATATTCCTGCACTCGATGTAGGAGGATTCCGGCCGCACGGCCTTGCGTCGCGCCCCGTCGCGCCCGATCAGGGCTGGTGGTAGGCGCTGGCCGCCTCGGCCACGCGATTGTTGTAGTCCGAGCCCGGGTTGTAGGCGCCGACGGCCGCGATCCAGTCCGCCTCGACGCCCAAGTCGCCCCCGCCGGAGCAGAGGTAGGCGGCGGCGGTCAACGCGGCATCGTCGAATTGGTGCGGGTCGGCCCGGCCGTCGCCGTTGCCGTCGCGGGCGTGCGCCGCCCAGGTGGCGGGCAGGATCTGCATCGGGCCGAGCGCCCGGTCCCACCGGGCGTCGCCGTCCCAGGCCCCCTGGTCGGTGTCCGCCACCCGGGCGGTCGCCCCGCCCGACAGGGCCGCGCCCAGGATCGGCGGCGCGACCAGGCCGTCGGCCGCCAGGCGGGCGCCCCCGAAGGCGCCGTGCTCGGATTCGACCAGCCCGATCGCGGCCAGGGTGTTCCAGCCCAAGCGGCAGCCGGGCGCCGATTCGCCCACCGCCAGGGCCGCGCCGGCGTAGGCCGCCAACGCCCGCTCGGGGATCGCGTGGGCCGCCGCCGTCCGCGCGATCCAGTCGCCGTCCGCCAGTTCCGCCACCCGCAGCACCTCTTTGCCCGATG
>JAIROU010000086.1 GCA_031257375.1 Bifidobacteriaceae bacterium | reverse complement strand
CGTCGCCCGGATCGACGGGCGGGCCGGGCGCGAGATCGTGGACGCCGCCCTGACCGTGCTGGAGAACATCGACCACCGCGGGGCCGTGGGCGCGGAGCCGAACACCGGGGACGGGGCCGGCATCTTGACACAGGTGCCGGACAAGCTGATGCGGCGGCTGTTCCAGGCCCAGGGGGCCGACGTGCCGGCGGCCGGGCGCTACGCGGTCGGCCTGGTCTTTTTGCCCCAGGGCCTGCACCAGGCGGCCGCCGCCATGGACGAGGTCGAGCGGATCGTGGCCGAGGAGGGCCTGGAAGTGATTGGCTGGCGGACTCCGCCGACCGAGCCCGGGCCGCTCGGCCCGACCGCCCGCCAGGCCATGCCGATCTTCCGCCAGGTGATGGTGGCCAGCCCGGACCGGCGCCTCGGCGGGATCGACCTGGACCGAAAGGCATACCGGGTGGTCAAGCGCTCGCTCCACGAGGCGGCGGCCTATTTCTGCTCGCTCAGCGCCCGGACCATTGTCTACAAGGGCATGCTGACGACGTCGCAACTGCTGGTTTTCTTCCCCGACCTGGCCGAACCCGACTACGAGACGGCCATCGCCCTGGTCCACTCGCGCTTCTCGACCAACACCTTCCCGTCCTGGCCGCTGGCCCAGCCGCTGTCGATGATGGCCCACAACGGCGAGATCAACACCGTCGGCGGCAACCGCAACTGGCTGTCGGCCCGCCAGGCCCAGATGGAATCGGACCTGATCGGTCAGATCGCGCCGCTGACGCCGATCTGCTCGCCCGGCGAATCCGACTCGGCCTCCTTCAACTCCGTCCTCGAACTGCTCCACCTGGCCGGGCGGGAACTGCCGCACGCCATGTTGATGATGATCCCGCAGGCCTGGGAGAACGACACCGCCATGGACCCGGCCGTGCGGGATTTCTACCAGTACAACGACTCGGTCATGGAGGCCTGGGATGGCCCGGCGGCGGTCGCCTTCACCGACGGCACGATGATCGGCGCGACTTTGGACCGCAACGGGCTCAGGCCCGGCCGCTACTGGATCACCCGCGACGGCCTAGTGGTGATGGCCTCCGAGGCCGGGGTGCTGGACATCCCCCAGGACCAAGTGGTGCGCAAGGGGCGCCTGGAGCCGGGCCGGATCTTCCTGGTCGACACCGCCAAGGGCCGCGTGGTCGAGAACCACGAGGTCAAGCAGGCCCTGGCGGCCCAGGCCCCGTACGGCCGGTGGGTCCGCGAACAGGCCGTCTACTTGGACGACCTGCCGCCGCGCGAGCACATCGACTACTCCAGGACCTCGGTCACCCGGCGCCAACTGCTGTTCGGCTACACCGACGAGGAGGTCCGCCTGATCCTCGGCCCGATGGCCCTGACAGCCGCCGAGCCGATCGGCTCGATGGGCAACGACGCCGCCCTGGCCGTCCTGACGGACCGCCCGCGCCTCCTGTTCGACTATTTCAGCCAGCTGTTCGCGCAGGTCACCAACCCGCCGCTGGACGCCATCCGCGAGGAGATGGTGACGGCCCTGTCGACCGCCATCGGGCCGATGGGCAATCTGCTGCGGGACGGCCCCGAGCACGCCCGCAAACTGGTGCTGCCGTTCCCGGTGATGGACAACGAGGACCTGCAAAAGGTCGCCCGGATCGGCCGCTATCAACAACGCTCGGGCGGCTTCTCCGCCCAGACCGTCAAGGGCCTGTACCGGGTGGCCGGCGGCGGCCGGGCGCTGGCTGAGCGCTTGGACGAGATCTTCGCCGAGGTCGACGCCGCCATCGCCGGGGGCAAGACCTTCATCGTCCTCTCCGACCGGGACTCGGACGCCGAGTTGGCGCCGATCCCGTCGCTCCTGCTGGTCAGCTCCGTCCAGCACCACCTCCTGCGGAACCACACCCGCACCCTGATCGGCATGGTGGTGGAGGCCGGCGACGTCCGCGAGGTCCACCACGTCGCCCTGCTGATCAGCTACGGCGCGGCGGCCGTCAACCCCTATCTGGCGATGGAGTCGGTCGAGAAGCTGGCCCTGGCCGGCGACCTCGGCAAGACCACCCCGGACCAGGCGGTCGCCAATCTGATCAAGGCGCTCGACAAGGGCGTGCTGAAGGTCATGTCGAAGATGGGCATCTCGACCGTGTCCTCCTACCGGGGCGCGCAGGCGTTCGAGGCGGTCGGTCTGAACCGCGCCCTGATCGACCGCTACTTCACCGGCACCACCTCGCGGATCGAGGGGATCGGCCTGGCCGAGTTGGCCGAGGAGGTGGCCGCCCGCCACGCCCGCGCCTACCCGAAGGCCGCCTCCGGGACCGAGGAAGACATCTTGCCCTCCGGCGGCCAGTACAAATGGCGCCGGCTGGGCGAGACCCACCTGCTCACCCCGGACGCCATCTTCGAGTTGCAGACCTCGACCCGGCGGGCCGACTACGCCCTGTTCAAGCGCTACAGCGCCCGGATCGACGACCAGTCGAAGGCCCTGGCCACCATCCGCGGACTGTTCAAGCTCAAACTCGGCGCCCGCCCGCCGGTCCCGATCGAAGAAGTCGAGGCGGTCGATGAGATCGTCAAGCGCTTCTCGACCGGCGCCATGTCCTACGGCTCGATCTCGATGGAGGCCCATCAAACCCTGGCGATCGCCATGAACCGGCTCGGCGCCAAGTCGAACACGGGCGAGGGCGGCGAGGACTCCGAGCGCCTCCGCGACCCGGAGCGCCGCTCGGCCATCAAACAGGTCGCCTCGGGCCGGTTCGGGGTGACGGCCGAATACCTGACCAACGCCGACGACATCCAGATCAAGATGGCCCAGGGGGCCAAGCCGGGCGAGGGCGGCCAGCTCCCCGGCGCCAAGGTCTACCCGTGGATCGCCAAGACCAGGCACTCCACCCCCGGCGTGCCGCTGATCAGCCCGCCGCCGCACCACGACATCTATTCGATCGAGGATCTGAAGCAACTCATCCACGACCTCAAGAACGCCAACCCGGAGGCGCGGATCCAGGTCAAACTGGTGGCCGAGGTCGGCGTCGGGACGGTCGCGGCCGGGGTCTCCAAGGCCCACGCCGACGTGGTCCTGATCTCCGGACACGACGGCGGCACCGGCGCCTCGCCGCTGACCTCGATCAAACACGCCGGCGGCCCCTGGGAGCTGGGCCTGGCCGAGACCCAGCAGACCCTGCTGGCCAACAACCTCCGAGACCGGATCGTCGTCCAAGTCGACGGCCAGTTGAAGACCGGCCGGGACGTGATCATCGGCGCCCTGCTCGGGGCCGAGGAGTTCGGCTTCGCCACGGCCCCGCTGGTGGCCATGGGCTGCGTGATGATGCGGGTCTGCCAGAAGGACACCTGCCCGGTCGGCGTCGCCACCCAGAACCCGGAGCTGCGCTCCCGCTTCACCGGCCGGCCCGAACATGTGGTGACCTTCTTCGAGTTCATCGCCCAAGAGGTTCGCGAGCACCTGGCCGAACTGGGCTTCAGGCGCTTGGACGAGGCGATCGGGCACGTCGAGTTGATCGAGACGGCCCCGGCCGTGGAGCATTGGAAGGCCGCCGGGCTGGACCTGACCCCCATCTTGACCCCGCCCCCGAATAGGGCCGGGTCGCCGCTGCGCCGGGTCACCGGCCAGGACCACGCCCTCGCCGAGGCCCTCGACAACCGGCTGATCGCCGAGGCGGCGCCGGCCCTCGAGGACGGCCGGCCGGTTTTCATCGAGCACCGGGTGCGCAACGTCAACCGGACGGTCGGGACCATGCTCGGCCACGAGGTCACCAAACGCCACGGCGGCGCCGGCCTGCCCCCCGGCACCATCGACGTCACCTTGACGGGCACCGGCGGTCAGAGCTTCGGCGCTTTCTTGCCGCGCGGCATCGTGCTCCGCCTGATCGGCGACTCGAACGACTACCTGGGCAAAGGCCTGAGCGGTGGGCGGATCGTGGTGCGCCCGGCCGAGGACGCCGGCTTCGAGCCGTCCACCACCGTGATCGCCGGCAACGTCATCGGCTACGGCGCCACGGGCGGGGAGATCTACCTGCGCGGCAAGGTCGGTGAGCGGTTCGCGGTCCGCAACTCCGGGGCCACCATGGTGGTCGAGGGGGTGGGCGACCACGGCTGCGAGTACATGACCGGGGGGTTGGTGGCCGTGCTCGGCCCGACCGGCCGCAACTTCGGCGCCGGGATGTCCGGCGGCCGGGCTTACGTTTACAAACTGGACCGCGACCGGCTGTCGCCGCAGGCGGTGGCGGCCGGCGAGCTCTTGTTGGAGCCGGTGTCCAGTGCCGACGAGCTGGTCGCGCTGTTGGAGCGGCACGCGCTGGAGACCGGTTCGGCCAAGGCCGCGGCGCTGCTGGCGAACTGGGAGTCCGAGCGGGCCAACTTCACCCATTTGGTGCCGCGCGACTTCAAACGGATGAACGAGGCGCTGGAGCGGGCGCGGCGCCTGGGGCTGGACTACCACGACCCGGAGACTTGGAGCCAGATCATGAAGGAGGTGGCGCCGTGTAGATATTGTGTAAACTGACGTTTCGGAGGAACATTGGTTTACACAAGATCTACAAGGCG
>JAIROU010000003.1 GCA_031257375.1 Bifidobacteriaceae bacterium | reverse complement strand
TCCCCGACATCATAAGTGTCGATCACCACGTCCTCGGCCCAGGCCTTCACCCCCGCCGCCGCCAACTCCGAGGGCGGCTCAGGCAACACAATTCTCGACTCGGACATGGCTGCTCCTTGAACCGGGTGCGTGCGCCGTTAGGACGGGGGAGGCGCGGTGGTGCCGCGGACGATCAGTTCGGTCGGGATCATCACCCGCTCTTGGGGCACCCGGCTTTGCGCCCGGACCTGCTCCAACAGCATCTTGACCAGCGTCCGGCCGATCTCCGCGTAGTCCTGGGCCACGGTGGTCAGCGGCGGATAGACGAATTCGCCCAAGGCGATACCGTCGAACCCGACAATCGAGACCTCGTCGGGGACTTTGCGCCCGGCCTCGTACAAGGCCCGCAGCAGGCCGAGGGCCATCTCGTCGTTGGCGCAGTAGACGGCCGTGACGGCCGGATCGGCGGCCAATCGCTGCCCGGCCGCGTAGCCCGAGGCGGCCGTCCAGTCGCCGACCAGCGGTTCGGGCGGGACGATGCCGGCCTCCTCCAGGCGGCGCTGCCAGGCGGCCCGGCGCAGGTTGCCGGGGTCGGAGTTGGACGGGCCGGCGATGTGGTGGACGGTGCGGTGGCCCAGTTCGAGCAGATGGCCGACCGCGTCGATCGAGCCTTGGATCTGGTCCGCCACCACCGCCGGGTAGTAGCCGACCAGCCGCGAGTCGGAGACGGCCACCGGCAAACCGGCCGGCAGGGCCAGCGTCTCCGGCGTCTCGGTCTCGGCGCGGATGATGATCAGGCCGTCGACCGCCTGGTCCGAGAGCCTGGCGGCGGCGCTGCGCCAGCCGGTCGAGGCCGGGTTGGCGACATTGACCAAGGTGACCGAATAGCCCTCGGCCTCGGCCGCGGCGACCACGCCCTGGGTGGTCAAGGCCTCGCCGGTGCGCTCGAAGCGATAGGCCAGCAACCCCAGCGCGCCGAAGGTCCCGCTGCGCAGGGCGCGGGCGGCCTGGTTGGGGGAGTAGCCGAGTTGGTCCATGGCGGTCAGGACGCGGTTGCGGGTGTTCGGGCGGACGCGCTGCGACCCGGTCGAGACCCGAGAGACGGTTTGGGCCGAGACGCCGGCCAGGCGCGCGACGTCCTCGATGGACGGGCCGACCTTGCGCCGACCGGCGGTTGCCGCCGTTGACATGCGGCAATGCTACCCGCCCGCAGTCATGGCCACGTCAACAGCGGCAACCCGGCCAGGGACGATAAGGGAATCGTTACACAATTGTGACCCATTGGGCGGTTGACTGCGGCAGTTTGGAGTGGTGCCATGTTTACGTCAACATTTCAAGGTTGGTTGAACCCGGACGTCCCGGCTCAACGGCGAGAAAGGCAGCCCCAGGCGTGATGACGCGCAGACACCCCCCGGCGGGCCGGCCGCGGTGAGGGCTGGACCGGCGGCGCCGCCCGGAGTTGCGCGCCCGGCGCCGGATGAGGTGGAGAGCACGCCAACGGACGGCGGACTGAGCGAAAGGAAGGCATTTCGATGAAACGACACCATTTGACCAAGCCCGCGGCCGGGCGCATGGCCGTCGCCGCGCTGGCGGTGGCGGGTTTGGCGGTGACCCTGGCGGTCGAGGCTCCGGCCCCGGCCCGGGCGGCCACCCAGATCGTGACCGTGGGGCACAACGACGTCGCCTCGGAGCGGGGCGAACTGAACAAGGTCTACTACTCCGGGCCGTGGGACTCGAACAGCGGCCACCATTGGCAGGCCGAACCCCTCAGCGAGGAGCAGTGGTTCGAGATCGTCTTCGAAGGCGAGGCGATCTCCTTGTTCAGCCAGACCCGGACGACCAACGGCCAGGCCACCGTCTACCTGGACGACGTCGAAGTCGGGGAGTACAACTGCTACAGCTCGTCCAACCAGTCCATCCACGCGCTGATCACCCTGACGGGCATCGGGTCTGGGGAGCACGCCGTGCGGGTCGTCCCCGACACGCCCGAGGATTACCTGAACTTCGCCCGGGCGGAGATCACCCAAACGATCCCAGACCCTGAGCCGCCCGACGGGCTGGAGGCGCTCCAAGCGGCCGTCGACGCACTGGCCGCCAAGACCGCGACCGACTACACGGCCGGCTCATGGTCCGCCGCCGGGGCGGCGCTTGACGCCGCCGGCGCCGTGCTGGCCGATCCGGGCGCGACCGACGAGGATGTCGCCGCCGCCATGGCCGGCCTCGTGGACGCCGACTCAAACCTGATCCTGGTCCGCGGGCTGCGCGAACTCGTCGAGAAGTATCAGACGGCCGCCCCGACCGCCTACGTGGAAGGGTCGTGGGCCGACTTCGCGGCCGCCCGGCTGGCGGCCGAGGGCGCCTTGACCGATGCCGACGCCAGCCTGGCCGAGATCGTGGCGGCCAAAAGCGGACTCCTCGAGGCCGCCGGGGAACTGGTCGCAGCCGATGCCGGCGACCTGCTGACGATCCAGAACGACTCGTGGTGGTACGACACCGACGGCAACCCGATCTACTCGCAGGGCGGCGGCATCTTCCGGTTCGGGGACACCTACTACTGGTACGGCGTCCGCTATGCGGCGGCCCCGGTCTACATCGCGTCGCCCACCAAGGCGTACTCGACCAGCAACGACTCCAAGTTCGTGGCCGTCACCTGCTACTCGTCGAAGGACCTGGTCAACTGGAAATTCGAGAACAACGTCCTGACAACCGACACGCCGGTCGCGGTGGACCCGGCGGATGACGTCTCGACCGGCTACTTCACCTCGATGGCCACCCTGGACGACGCCTCCTGGCTGGGTCGCCTGGGCGTGGTCTACAACCCGAACACCGGCAAGTTCGTGGTGATCACGCAGATGGAGACCAGGTTCGCGCCGGACAACGCGACCAACCACTCGGTCGCGTTCTTCACCGGCGACTCGCCGTGGGACGACTTCGAGTACGCGAACGTGCAGCGCCAGATCACGGACCACCGGCTGACCGGCACGGGCGATCAGACCGTGTTCACAGACGACGACGGCCAAAGCTACTTGATCTCGTCCGACCAGTCGGGCCGGTCCAACGCCTACGTCTCGCGCATAGCGCCGGAGGACTCGCTCAGCATCGAGCCCGCCGTGCGAGTGCGCTCCGGGTCCGGCCGCGAGGGCAACTGCATGTTCAAGGCCGAAGGCCGCTACTACATGGCCACCTCCGAGCTGTTCGGCTGGAACTCCTCGCACGCCTGGCTGATCGGCTCGCAGACTGACGCCATCCAAGGCGCCTACACCAGCGAGTGGAAGATGGCCGGCACCGAAAGGGACTACAGCCACACCACCCAGACCGGCTTCTTCCTGACCGTCAAGGGGACGGAGCAGGACGTCACGATCTTCGCCGGCGACCGCTGGGCCGACTTCGCTTGGAACGGCCACGGCTACAACCAGTGGATGCCGGTGACCATCGAGGACGGCGCGCCGGTGTTCCACTCGCTCAGTCAGTGGCAGATCAACGCCACGACCGGCGAGTGGCAGGTCGGCGCGGGCAACAACTATGTGCTCAACGGCGACTTCCAGGCCGACCGCGTGTCCATCAGCGCCATCACCGGCTGGACCACGGTGGTCGACGCGGGCTCCAGCACCGGCTTCGTGACCAACAACACCGGCGGCGCCAACTCGTCCCGCTACGCCGCCCGGCTGACCCGCGACGGGGCCTTCTCGGGTTCGATCTATCAGGAAAACCTGGTGCCCGATGGCGTCTACAGGCTTTCGACCTTTGCCACCCGGACCGCTGGGCTCACCGAGGGCCGAATTCGCGTCACCGGCGGCGAGGATGAGGACTATGTGCTGGACCTAGCCCAGGCGGGCACGTCTTGGGGGCAATTCAGCCTTGAGGGACTGACGCTGACCGGCGGGGCCGCCAAGGTCAGCATCGAGGCGGTCAACACGTCCGGCAACAACAACTTGACCGTCGACCAGCTAAGCCTGGTCAGGACCGGCGACCTGCCGGAGGCCGCGGCCCTCGATCTGGTGCCCGTCGCCAGCGCGCGCTGCATCGCCGGCAAGGCCTATCTGACCGTCACGGTCCAAAACCAGGACGAGCAGGCGGTAGATCTGGCCATCAGTTCCGCCTTCGGCCAAAAGGCCTTCGCCTCGGTCGCGGTCGGCAAGTACGGCTCGCACGCTTTCACCACCCGACTGGTCAGCTTGCCCGCAGGCGAGGTGACAGTGGTCGGACAAGGCTTGGACACGCCTGACGCCTCTCAGACCGAGCTCAAGGCCCAATATTCGGCGCTGTCCTGCGGCTGACCGGTCGGCCCGGCAGGGCGTCTGGTCGGCTGGCGCCGAAGCTGTGATCACAACCAAGGAAGAAGGAATTCAACAATGCGGAAATCAACACTGCTGAGGGCGGCGGCCGTCACCGCCGGCGCCTTGGCCCTGACCGGGGTGGCCGGCCTGGCCTTCGCCGACGAATACGGCACCGAAGGGGTCGAGGTCTCCTTCAAGATCGAGCCGCAGTCCGTCTGGGGCGACCTATCGATGACCGTGGCCGACAACGAGGCGGCGTTGCACGAGGACGGCTCGGACGCGACCAACTACCGGTTCTCGGGCACCTTGCCGACCGTCACCGTGACGGACGAGCGCGACCCCGACACCGTTCCCTCCGGGACCGGCTGGTATGTCCTGGGCCAGATCAGCGACTTTACGGGCGATGACGCCGGGAACACCGTCATACCAGCCTCGCAACTCGGCTGGAAGCCCGAACTGATCGACGGCGGTGAATTGGGCCTGGTGACCGAGGGCGACCCGGTGCTGACGTCGCTCGACGCCAACACCGCCATCGATCCGGTCACGGGCCTCCTCGACGAGGACAACCCGAACAACGTCGGCCTGGTCGACCAAGAGCTCTTGTCCTTGGCCATCGACTCGAGCCTGATCCGGGACGAGTCCGAGTGGACCGCCACGGCCGAACTGATCCTCAAGACGGCCAAGACGACGCCGGCGGCGACCTACACCGCCGACCTAACGCTGACCTTGATGGAGTAGAGGCACGAAGTCAGCCACCGCGGGGCCGGGAATCCGCCGTTCGGGCCGGGTTCCCAGGCCCCGCGGGCAACTGGATCGGCGAGGGACCATGGGCAGTGGACGCACCGCCGGGCCAACACCCGGCGCCAAGCCGGTCTTGGCCCGCCTCGGCCGGGCCGCGGGCTGCGCCTTGGCCGTCGGCGCCCTGCTGGTGGCGGCGCCAGCCGCCGGGCTGGCCGCGGACGAGCCATCGGACGACCAAGACGGGGCGGTCACCTGGGCGGTCACGCCCGCTGACGCAGACGGGCCGGACGGGCGCCATTGGATCGAGTTGGAGGCCGACCCGGGCCAGACGGTGACGGAGCATCTGGCGGTCAAGAATCTGTCTGACATCGCGGTCGAGTTCGGCCTGGTGGCGGCCGACGGCTATTTCACGGCGGGTGGCCGCTACGCCATGCTGAACCATCCAGAGGACTCGGTCGACGCCGGCACCTGGATCGAGTTGCCCGAGTCGGTCAGCGTGCCGGCCAACCAAACGGCGCTGGTCCCGTTCACCATCACGGTGCCGGAAAACGCCGAGCCGGGTGACCACGCCGGCGGCGTGGCGGCCTCGATCATCTCCAAAGGCAGTGGCGAGGACGGCGCCAACCTAGGGGTGGTCTCGCGGGTCGGCTTCAGGGTCATGACCCGGGTCTCCGGCGAGTTGCGGCCCTCGCTGGCGGTGGAGAACCTCGATGCCGCCTACGACACCGTTTGGCACCCGTTCCGGCCCGGCCGGATGGCCGTAGAATTCGATCTTGTGAATACCGGCAATTCGCGCTTGACGGTGACCGGCGCGGTCCGCTCCGGCGACGGCCAGACCGCCTTCCCGGCCGAGTCCGAAGCCATCATCGAGTTGCTGCCCGGCTCGCGGCGGCACATCGGCCTGGTGGTGACCGACGTTTGGCCGTTGTTCAGGTCCTCCGTCACAGTCGTGGCCCGGCCGGTGGTCCCGGAGGTCCTCGAGGGATCGGCGCCGACCCTCGAGCCGATCCAGGTCCGGATGGGCGCCTGGGCGTGGCCGTGGCCGCAATTGGCGGTCTTGGCCGGACTGGCGCTGATCGCAACCGGCCTGATGGCGGGGCGCCGGCGCTCGCGCCGCCGCTTGAACCGGCTGATCGAGCGGGCCCTGGCCGCAGAGCGGGCGAAGGCGGCGGACCCCCAGCCGAACGGTTCCCCGGCCGACGGCGACCAGGCCGAGGCCGGCGAGGGCGCCGGGGCCCGCGACCGGCCGGAAGAGACCCGACCAAGGCACGCCCTGGTCGGCCCAGACGAGGCGGCAGACAAGTCGACGGAAGGCGGTCGAAAATGAGGTTTCAGCGGTGGGCGGCGGCGGCCGCCTGCGCGGCCGCGGCGCTGACGGCCGCGCCGATCTTGGCGTTGGCCGATGACGACGTCAGCGTCACCGTGGAGATCCGGCCGACCGCCGTTGAGAGCGAGTTGGACATCAGCCTGCCGCCGACCGCGCCCAGTTCCGGCGGTCCCGCGCCAACCACCTCGGCGACGGACCGATCGCAGGCGCCGACCGCTTCTGGGAGCGGCTCCAAAGACCAGGGCGGCGCCCTGCCGTGGACCGGCGCGGCCGGCGTGGGCGCGACCCTGGCGGTGGCCGCCCTGCTGATGGCCGTCGGCGTGGCCGCCCAAGTCCGCCGCCGCCGTCAGGCGCAAGCAGACGGCTGAGATCTCCTGGCCCCAGTTGAGGGTCGGTCCCGGCCGAGCTAGCGCTTGCGCGGCGCGGAGCGCGGTAAAGTCGGCAGGATGGGGCACAGCAAGGGGGGCGGGCGCGGCCCCAGGCCGACCATCCGGGATGTCGCCAGAGCGGCGGGAGTGTCGCGGGCGACGGTCTCGCGCGTCCTCAACGGGGGGCATTGGGTCGGCGCCGACTCGCAGGCCAAAGTCGAGGCCGCCATGGCCGAAGTCGGTTACGCCGCCAATCAGCACGCGCGGTTCCTGGCCGCCGGCCGGGCCGGCTCGGTCGGCTTCTTGCTGAGCCAGCCCCACGAACTCCTATTCGAAGATCCGAACCTGTCGGTCCTGTTGCGGCACACCGCCCAGGCCCTGGCGGAGCACGATCTGCCGTTGACGCTGATGGTCGCCGCCAGCGCCGACGAAAGGCGCCGGATCAGCGGCTACCTCCAGGCCGGGCACGTCGACGGCGTGCTGCTGGTCTCGTCGCGCCAAGGCGACCCGATGGCCAGCTTCTTGGTGGAGAACCGCATCCCGGCGGTCAGCTGCGGCAAACCGTTGGGCATGGAGGGGCGAATCTCCTACGCCGGGGCCGACGACAGGGCCGGCGCCCGCGCCATCACCCGCCACCTGCTGGACAAGGGCCGGCGCCGGATCGCCATGGTCGCCGGGCCGCAGGGCACGTCCGGCGGGGCCGAGCGGTTGGCCGGTTGGCGTGAGGCGATGGGCGATGCCGCCGAGGAGTCGTTGATCGCCACCGGCGACTTCTCGCTGGAGTCGGGCGCCCGCGCCACCCGTGAACTGCTCGAACGCGACCTCGGCTTCGACGCCGTGTTCGCGGCATCGGACCTGATGGCGGCCGGGGTGCTGGCGGTGTTGCGGCAGCGCGGCCTGGCCGTCCCGGCAGACGTGGCGGTGGTCGGGTTCGACGACTCGGGGCCGGCCGCCAGCCTGGACCCGCCTCTGACCACGATGCGACAGCCGCTGGCGCAGATCGCCTCCCAGATGGTCCGGCTGCTCTTGGCCGCCATGGATGGCGCCCCGCCCGAAGGCGTGCTGCTGCCGGTCGAATTGGTCGAGAGGGCCTCGGCCTGAGGCGGGGCCGCGGCGCCTATTGGTCGCGGGCGCGCCGCAGGTGGCGAGTTCCCGCTGGTCAGGCTTCGGCTGCCAGTCGCGGGCGCGGCCAGGCCGCTGGTTGTTGACCAGCGGCCCGACCGACCGGTCGCCAGACCTCAGCCCAGCCCAAACGTCCGGGTCAACCGCTGCATTGGATGGCGGAATAGTCCGCGCTGGCCTGGCCGGAGGCCGCCTGACCCTCAACTTGGCCTTCCGCCGCCGCCCGCGCCGCGCCGGCCGCGATGCTGGTCTGGCGGATCGTGAAGGCGGCGGAGGCGTACTTGCCGGGCTGGATGGCGGCGAACGACTTTTGGCCCCATGGCGTGGTCAGCACCAGGGACACCGGCACGCCGCTGTTGTTCTGGGCCTGGGCCGTCAGAATGACCTTCCCGGCGACGCAGCGCGCGGCCGCGCCCACGGTCAGGTCGAGCGGGGCCGGGCCGGCGGCGGGATCGGCGGTCTTGTAAAGGACGAAATCGTCCAGCGCCGCCCAGCCGCCGGTCGGGTAGGCGACGGACATGCCGACTGTCAGCGTTTGGCCGCTGAACTCCAGGCCGGTGATGGTCGGAGTCAGCCAGTTGCCCCAGTCGGCCATCGCGGCCGGCTCGGTGGCCACGATCTGGCCGTCCACCTTGGCGTACAGGTAGACCTCGTCGTCCTTGCCGGAGTCGCCGTGGATGTTGCCCGCGAGCATGTAGACGCCGGGGTCCAGGCCGCTGACGGTCTGCTCGACGGTGAACCGCATCTCGCCCTCCCGCCAGGCGTTGACGCAGCGTGTGCCGCTCTTGGCGTCCGTCCCGCAACTCTTGACCGAGGCGCCGGAGCCGGCCTGGTAGGTCAGCGTCCAGGGGCTCAGACCGCCGGTCTCGAAGCCCGGGTTGGTCAGCAGGTTGACGCCTTCGATGTGGAGCGTGCAGACGGCTTGGAGCGTTAGCGATTCCGCGACCGAGCCGGTTATGGCGTAGGTGCCGATGCCGGCCGCCACGGCCGCGCTAATGGCGTCCTGGTCCCAGGTCACCGCCAGATCCGCCGTCGCCCCGGTGTTGTACGTGCCCCTGACCGTGGCCGGCAGTTGAGGCGTGGCGTCCACCTGGGCGTGGACTTCGACGGCGGCCAGCGACTCCAGGCTCGTCGGCGTGGTGGCGCCGGTGTAGACGTAATTGAAGACGCCCAGCGACTCGAGCGCTGTGCCGTCGGCGGCGAACAGGGCTTGGTTGTCCCAGCCGGAGCCGCCCGGCCCGGCCGAGTCGGTGATGTATTCGAAGGCGTAGCTGGTGGCCCAGCCGGAGCCGAACTCCTCCCACTTGGCCGAGCGCTCGGCCGCCGTGCCGGGCACCGCCAGCCAGGCCGGCTCCCAGTAGAAGATGCCGGAGCCCTTGCCGTCCGCCACGGCGTTGACGGCCGCGATGACGTCGCGGACCTCGGTCGCCTGGCCTTGCGGGGAAACGGGGTAGGCGTCGACCCCGCTGGTCGAGGCGACCACCGAGTTCGACCCGTCCGGGTCGTCGAAGGTGTGCGCCCAGGAGGTCTCCGCCACGGCGACCAGTTTGCCGTAGGTGGTGGCGACATTGTTGAGCTGGGTCGTCAGATTGGCCAAGGTGCCGTGCCAGAAGGGGTAGTAGGAGGACAAGAAAACGTCATAGTCGACGTTGTTGGAGGCGAGGCTGGCGGCGAAGCTGGCGTAGTTGCCGCGCTCCGGGTTGGTGAAGTGGACGCCGATCAGTGCCCCGGGCGCGGCCGCCCGGACCGCCTCGGCGCCCTTCTTGATGAGGGAGTACATATTGGTCCCGGTCGCCCCGGCGAGCCCGTTGGTGGTCTCATTGCCGACCTGGACCATGCCCAGGTCGACGCCCGCGTCCACAATCGCGCCGACCGAATCATAGGTGTACTGGTAGAGCGCGGCTTCCTTGTCCGACTGGCTCAGATCTTGCCAGGCCTTCGGCGCCTTGTACTTGCCCGGGTCGGCCCAGAAGTCGGAGTAGTGGAAGTTGGCCAGCAGCTTCATGCCGTGGGCGGTCGCCCGTCGGCCTATGGCGATGGCCGTGTCGACGTCGCAGTTGCCGGCGCCGTAGCCGTTGCCCTCGGCGTCATGGGGGTCGTTCCAGATGCGCACGCGGATGTAGTTGACGCCGGCTTCCTCGAGCAGGTCGAAGATGTCGGCCGGCTGGCCGGCGGCGTCGCGGAAGACCACGCCGGAGGCCTCGAGCGAGAGGATGGTGGAGATGTCCACGCCCATCCAAAAGTCTTCCGGCAGGTTCTCGACCTTTTCGACGTAGATGCCGGCGTCGACCGGCCCGTCGCCCGCGTCGGCGGCGGCGGGGAGGGTGGCGAGGGCCAGCGCGGCGCTGGCCAGGAGGGCGGTGGCAAGGGGGATTCGGGCCGGGTATCGCTTCATCGGGATTCCTTACGCTGAGAAGTCACTAAACGACTGGGACCGGTCTCAGGTTGAGACCGGTCCCAGTCTTCCACCAACTCCGGCGCGCGTCCAGGGCTTTGCCGCCAGAAAGCGGCCGCGCGCCTTCGGCCAAGCGGTCTGCCAAGCGCCCGGCCAAGCGCCCGGCCGAGCGCTCAGCAGACATGGACGGCGTATGGAACCTCCTGGCTCACGCTCACCGGCGAGCCGTCCGTCCCCGATGCCGTAGCCGTCACCTCGACCTGACCGGCCGGCAGGGTGGCCAACCGGGTGGTGAAGGCGTGGGCGGCGTACTTGCCGCTGGCGACGGAGGCGAAGGGCTTGGTCCCGAAACGGCTGCCGATCTCGACCGCCAACGGCTCCGACTCGCCGTTCAACGCCGTCACCGTCAGGAACGCCTTCCCGGCGACACACCTTGACGCCGCCGTCACGGTCACGTCCAACTCCGGTTCGGCCGGCTCGAGCGCCGCGAATGCGGCGGCCAAGGCCTCCAGCGCGGCGTCGACCTGGGCCTGGGTGGCGTCTTCGTCGGCCAGGGCCTCTTCGGCCGCGGCCAGAGCCTCCACGAGGGCCAGCCAGGAGGCGGCGGTGTGGCCCTCGGCCTCAGGCCCGGCCGCCTCGACTTCTGCGACCAGTTCCGCCAGGGCCGCCTTGTCGGTCGCCAGGGTCAGGGTCAGTCGCGGCGCCATGCCGGCGGCGTTGGCGTTGGACCAGGCGCCTTCGCGGCTGACGAAGATGATGTCCTTGCCGGCCGTCTCGTTGACCGCCAGCGACAAGATGGAGTCAGCGGTCAGGCTGGCCAGCAGGGGCGTCACCGCCACCGAGGCCAAGGTCCCAGCCGGTCGCGAGTTGTTCGAATAGTTCTTCTCATTGGGGATGATGGCGCTGGCCGAGATGTCGAACGGCCCGGACTCGATCACTCCGGACTCGTCCAGGGCGGGCTGGGCCTGCCAGGTCAGCGAGTCGGCAATGGTGCTGGCGGTGTGGGAACTGGTGGTGTCGCGCCCGTTGCCCTCGACCCAGCCGGCGGCGGCCGGGGCGACTTTGATGGTGTCGGTGCAGCCGCTGCAGACGTGCCCGGCCTTGGTGAAGCCGAAGTAGGTCAACACCAGTTCCGCCTTGGTGACCCGGTCCAACTGGTCGGCGTATTCGGACAGGTCGAACTCCAGATAGGTCAACTTGACATCGTTGGACGCCCCGCCGGCCGCGTTCTGGCCGAGCGCCCCGGAGGTGCCCCGCAGCGCCCGCAGATATGGGTTGGCCCCGTAGTTGTAGGCGGACTGGGCGCCCCAGGCCGCCCCATAGGTGTCCTTGGCGGCGCTGATGTGGACTTGGTCGCCGGTCTCGGGAACGGTGACCGTGATCTGGGCGCTGCGCGAGGACTGGGCGCCCCGCGCGTCCGTCGCCGTGAAGGTGACGGTGTGCGTGCCGGCCTGGTCCGCGGCCGGGGTCCACGAAAACGCCCCGGTGGCTGGGTCGAAGTCGGCGGCATCGGGCAAATCGGCGGCCGACAGGGTGATGGCGTCCCCGTCGGCGTCGCTGGCCGCCACCGTGAAGGTGAGCGTCTGGCCGGCGACGGCCGCCTGGCTCGGGATGGCGGCGATGACAGGGGCGGAATCGGCTGTCAAGTCGATGTCGGCGTTGACGACATTGGCGTAGGACAAGCCGGACTGGCTCAGCAGCGTCACCTTTTGCCCGGCCACGCAGAGATCCTTGACGGTCAGGGAGGTGACGTTTTGGATGGTCGCCGTGTTCAGGTGGCTGAAGCAGACGTCGTCCAAGACCACCTCGCCGATCCGGTCCGTCGGGTCGGAACTGGACTTGCCCAGGATCGAGGTGTTGGTGCTCACCCGGCTGGTGTCAAAGGAGCTGTTGGTCATCACGAAGCTCTCGTACTTGGGGTATGTGTCCTTGGTCGAGCCGTTGGGGTTCTGCACCCTGATACCGATGTTGCCGGTGGCGAAACCGGCGGCGTGGAAGTTGTCGAAGGTGTAATCCTTGAGTTGGCGCCCGTAGGCCGCGTGCCCTATCCGCAGGCCGTTGCCGGCCTGGACGCTCCAGCCGAGTTGATCATTGACGACGATGCCGTAGGTGTCGCCTTTGTCCCAGTTCAGCCGGTCCGAATCGGCTTCGAAGGCGTCGTTCGGGTTGTAGTGGCCGGAGGCGAAGACGTCGTCGTTGCCCAGCGTCAAGGCGCCGTTGACGGTGATGTCCTGGCCGCTGGCCAGGTTGATGCCGTCGATCCAGGGCTGCGAATAGGGGGTCAGGCCCTTGATGTTGTTGAAGACCACGTCCCTGGCGGTGTGGGTCTCCCAATTCCACTGCTTGGCGTCCCGCAACAGGGTGTCGTTGAAGACGATGTTCTGCGAGCGGACGATCATCGCGCCGCCCTGGTGCTGGGAGCTGGCGGCGTCGTGGCGCCAGCCGCCGTTGGCCGTGTCGTAGTTGGCGAAGCCGTTGCCGTCGAAGACCCCTCGGCCGGAGATGGTGATGTTGGCGGAGTCCCAGATGCCGATGGCCGGCTCCATGGCCTCCATGGTCGGCTGAACGCGGTTCTTCAGCAGGGCGCCCTCGTCCACGTAGATCGTCACCGCCTTGGTCCGGCCCCTAAGCTCCAGCCCGGCGTATTGGTACGTCCCGGGGCCGAAGTAGAGGGTGTCTTTCTCGGGGTCGTCATAGAGCGCGTCGATGGCGTCCGCCACGCCCTCGGTCTGGTCGGTGGCGCCAGTCAGGTCTGCGACGTGCTCGGCGGCGTCGACCACGTTGCCGGCGCTGGGATCCGGTGGCGGCGTCAACTCGACCGGTCGGTCGTTGACGATGGCCAGCCCCGGGTCGGCGCCGTTGATCTGCACGATCACGTAGCGCAGTTCGGCCGCCATGGCGAACGTCAGGGTGGCGCCGACAACTTGGTAAGAGTCGGCGGGGTAGTGGCGCTCGGGGTAGAACTGCACCGATGTGATCGGGGCGTTGTTGGTGACGACGATTTCCGGGCTGACTTCGGCGGAGGCGAATCGGGCCACATGCATCCGGTTGTTTGAGCGGTTCGAGTACTTGGTGACGAACACCGGCACGGTGTTCGCCGTCAGTGTGAATCGCTCGGAGGCTGTGTCGCCGGGCGTGGCGGCGTAGACGTGGATGGTCTCCGGGTCGGTGCTGGCGGCCGCGGCCGGGGCCGCCGCGACCAGGCCGAGGCCGGTGGCGAGGGCGAGGGCGGCGGCGGGGAACTGCTTCTTCATTGACACTCTCCCATTTGTTTTGGCTGGTGGTGGTCCATGGCGGTGGTGGTTGTCGACGCTGGCGGTCGGCGCCGGGCCGGAACCGTCGCCGGTGTCCGCGCGGCGGCCGCCGTGGCCGTGTCCGCGCTCACACAACGCCCAAGGTACCCGATGTGTGCGCGCGAACACAAGGCTTTTCCGCCACCAATTTTGGTGTCGCGGGAACGCTGTCCGCGCGTCGGGCCGAGACCCCGGCCGGACCTGGGCCCGCTTTGGCCTGCCTCGGCCTGCCTTGGCCTGCTTTGGCCTGGAATCCGTCAAGCGGATTGGCGCCAGACCACCTGCGTCGGCTCGAGCACCAACGTGCCGGTCAGGTCATCGCCGTCGATCTGGCGGACGACGAACTCGGCCATGCGCTCGCCCAGGGCCTCGGCCGGCTGGGCGACGGTGGACAGGGGCGGCTGGCAGCGCCTAGACCAGTGCGAGTCGTCGAACCCCACCACCGCCAGGTCGCCGGGCACCGAGCGGCCGCCGCCGACCGCCAAGTCCACGAACGCCGCCGCCAGGGCGTCGTTGGCGCCGAAGACGGCATCGAGATCCGGCGCCCGTCGCAGCAACTCCAAACCGGCCGCCAGTCCAGCCTCGTAAGACCAGTCCGCCGCCTCGACCACCAACTCGGCATCGTAAACCGCGCCGGCCGCCGAGCGGAAACCCTCTAACCGGTCGAGGGCCGATCGCATCCGGGCCGGTCCCGCCAGCATGCCGACCCGGCGCCGCCCGCCCTCGAGCATGCGGCCGACTATCTGCGCGGCCCCGCCCCGGTTGTCGACGTCGACCGCCGGGATGTCCGGCAATTCCGGGTGTCGGCCAACAACCGCCGCCGGCAGCCCAGCCTGGCGGACCAGATCGATGATCGGGTCGCCGATCCGCGCCGAGGCCAGCATGGCCGCGTCCAACAGGCCGCCGCGGATGGTCTGCCCGAGTCGGCCAAGGTCGCCGTCGCCGGCGATCAAGACCACGAGTTGGAGGTCGCGCAGCCTCAGCGCCCGATTGGCGCCGACCATCATCCCGGTCAGGTTCGGGTCGCTGGCGAACAGGTCCACCTCCTCGTGGACGATCAGCGCGACGTTCTGGGCCGGCGATCCGGCCAGCATCCGGGCGGCCGCGTTGGGCACATATCCGACCTTGTCGATCGCCAGGTCGATCCTCCTGCGGGCCTCGGGCGAGACGTAACCTCTGCCCCTGACGTAGCGCGAGACCGTGCCGCGCGAGATCCCGGCGGCCTCGGCCACGTCGAGCATGGTGGCTTTGCGGGGCGTTCCCTTGGCCTGCGCCATCCGGCCTCTTTTCCCTCGGGCGCCGCTCAGCGGACCAACTCGGCGGGCGCACACAGATGCTACCCCACTGGCGCCCGACCCGCGGGGCGTCGGCGGGCCACGCGGGCATTCGACAATGGGGCGCCGCGGGTGTCACAGGCGCCACGGACCGTCACCCCGCCGGTACCGAACCGCCGCCGATGCCGCCGTCCCCCATGAGTGAAGCCAGCAGGTTGGGCGGCTTCGGGCCTTCGGGTCTTGGGGTTCAGGGTTGGCTGGGTGTGGCGCCGGCGGCGAT
>JAIROU010000485.1 GCA_031257375.1 Bifidobacteriaceae bacterium | reverse complement strand
GGCATCAACGCTTGGCCGAACCCGCCCGTTCCGCCGAGGCCCCGCCGGGCCAAAGGGGGACCCGTCACGATCAGCCTGATCGGCCTGATGCTGCTGGTCATGGCGGGCGTGGTGGCGCTGGGCCGCTACACCGACTGGCTCGACGGCTACGCGCTGGCCGTCCTGTGCTGGGGGCTGGCGCTGGTCGTGATGGGCGCCGGGCTGATCGTCCTGGGCCTGCTCGGGCGGCGCGCCGGCAGTTTCGTGGCCGCCTCGATCATCCTGGCGCTGGTCGCCGTGCCAGTCGGGGCCGGGGCGGGCGTGCTGGCCGTGACCGATGGGTCGCTGTCGGCGGGATCGTCGTTCTCACGGCCCCAAACCGCCGCCGTCGCCGCGAATGGCTACTCACTCGGCATCGGCGACTTGACGGTCGACCTGACCGACCCGGCCATCCTCGAGGCGGGCGACCTGACGGTCGACGTGTCGGTCGGGATCGGCAACGCCACCGTGGTGGTGCCGGGCGACCGGTCGGTGATCGTCAACGCCTCCCTGGCGACCGGCCAGATCTGGGCCGGCGGCCTTGATCCGGACGGATGGTCGGTGACTTGGCCTGGTCTGGGGGACGGCCACGACTGGGCAGACGACTACTGGGACGGCCGCGACTGGGAGGACCGCGACTGGGTCGACTGGGACGACCTCTCCGACGACCCCCGCAGCGTCGACGGGATCGCCGTCTCCCTGACGGCCATGACCGAAGCGGCCGCCGACGGCCGCCAACCGCTGCTGACCGTTGATTACCGCGGCTCGATTGGCCGGCTGCGGATTGTCGAGCAGAACTAAGGAGCCCATGATGACCAACCACAACACGCCCGCCCAATCCCCTGCCCAATTCCCGGCCCCGCCGTCGCGCCCCCTCGGCGGCCCGGCCGGGCCGCCCGTCAAGACCGGCCCCCGGGTCGGCCTGGTCATCTGGGGCCTGGTGGTGGCGCTGCTCGGCCTGTGGATCGTCATCACCGCCTCCGGCTTCACGATCGACGGCCAACTGGCCCTGATCGTCATCCTGGGGCTGGGCGGCCTGAGCCTCATCGCCACCGCCCTGATCTCGTCCTTCCGCCACGCCAAGCGCTGACCGCCAGCTCCCGCCCTGACCCTACCGGCCGGGGCGGCGGCGTCACTCCCACTCGATTGTGCCCGGCGGCTTCGAGGTCACATCCAGGACGACCCGGTTGACCTCCGGGACCTCGCCGGTGATCCGCCCGGCGATCCGCGACAGCAGGTCGTAGTCGAGCCGCGAGAAGTCGGCCGTCATGGCGTCCTCGGAGCTGACCGGCCGCAGCACCACCGGGTGACCGTAGGTCCGCCCGTCGCCTTGGACGCCGACCGAGCGCACGTCGGCCAGCAGCACCACCGGGCATTGCCAGATCTCACGGTCCAGCCCGGCCCGGGTCAGTTCTTCGCGCACGATGCCGTCGGCCCGCCTGAGGGTCGCCAGTCGGCTTTCGGTGACCTCGCCGACAATCCGGATGCCCAGTCCAGGGCCGGGGAACGGCTGGCGCCAGACCATCGAGTCGGGCAGGCCGAGTTCCGCCCCGACCGCTCGGACCTCGTCTTTGAACAGCCACCTAAGCGGCTCGACCAGTTCGAACCGCAAGTCGTCCGGCAGTCCGCCAACGTTGTGGTGGGACTTGATGGTGTCGGCGCCGTCGCCGCCGCCGGACTCGACCACGTCCGGGTAGAGGGTGCCTTGGACCAGGAACTCGACCTGGCCGCCGGCCACCACCCGGCGGGCGGCCGTCTCGAAGGCGCGGATGAACTCGCGGCCGATTATCTTCCGCTTCGCCTCCGGGTCGGTCACCTGGGCGAGTTCGCGCAGGAAGACGGCCGAGGCGTCGTGGACCACCAGCTTGGCCCCGGTGACGGCCACGAAATCGCGTTCGACCTGTTCGCGCTCCCCCTCCCGCAGCAGGCCGTGGTCGACGAAGACGCAGGTCAGTTGCGCGCCCACGGCGCGCTGGACAAGGGCGGCGGCGACCGAGGAGTCAACCCCGCCGGACAGGCCGCAGATGACCTGGGCCGAGCCGACCTGGCGGCGGATGGCGGCGACCTGCTCGGCCACGATCGAGCCGGGCGTCCAGTTCGGCCGCAGCCCGGCCTCGCGGTACAAGAAGTTTTCCAGGGCGGCTTGGCCGAGCGGCGTGTGGCGGACCTCGGGGTGCCATTGCAGCCCGTACAGGCGCCGCGACCGGTCCTGAAAGGCCGCCACCGGGGCGCCGCCGGTGGCGGCCAGGACCTCGAAGCCGGCCGGCGGGCGGGTCACCGCCACGCCGTGGCTCATCCAGACCGTCTGATCAGGCGGGCTGCCCGCCAGCAGGCCCGAGGCCTGTTCGACGACCGCCGGAGTCGACCCGTATTCGCCCTTCGACCCCCGGTCGACGTCGCCGCCGAGGGCCCGGGCCATGGCTTGAAAGCCGTAGCAGATGCCGAGCACCGGCACCCCTGCCTCGAGCAGGGCCGCCTCCAACTGGGGCGCGCCGGGCTCGAAGACCGAGGCCGGGCCGCCGGACAAGATGATGGCGGCCGGCTTCTTAGCCAGAATCTGGGCCGCCGACCAGCTATGAGGCACGATCTCCGAATAGATGTGCGCTTCGCGGACGCGCCGCGCGATTAGCTGAGCGTATTGCGCCCCAAAATCGACCACCAAGACTGGGCCAGAAGAAGGCAACGAGTTAGTCACGGAAGGTTATGCTCCTTACTTGGTCCAGGTCGAGGGGCCGGGAGTCCTAGGTACAATCGAAGGGCTGGTGTGTTTACGCACCGGGCAAAAGCTCCCTTCATCGAGGAAAGGCGTTCACGGGTGGCACGTTCAGTATTTCTGGCTTCGACTGACCGCGACGCGGTCAAGTCTATTGTGGCGGTCGGTCTGATCGAGGATCTGAAGCGCTCCTACGAGCGGGTCGGCGTCTTTAGGCCGGTCCTCAGGCACTCCGACGGCGCCGACCACGTCCTCGACCTGCTCAAGACCCGCGACACCATCGAGGCCCCGCGCGACGTCCGGGTCGGCACCACCTACCAGAACTTCCACCAGGACCCCGAGGCCGCCATGGAACTGGTCATGAGCCGCTACGAGGCCTTCAAAGCGATCTGCGACTTCGTGGTGGTGGTCGGCTCGGACCACACCGACGTGCCCGGCGGCGAGGAACTGACGCTGAACGCCCAGATCGCCGCCAACCTCCGGGCCCCCGTGCTGCTGGTGGCGCCCGGCGCCGACTGGTCGCCCAAGCAGATCGCGGCCTCGGCCGAATTGGCCACCGCCACCGTCGAGGCTGCGCACGCCCGCGTCATCGGGCTGATCGCCACCCGCGTCCGGGCCGACCAACTGGACTCCACCAAAGCCGCCCTGGCCCGGCTCAACCTGCCGACCGGCGCCATCCCCGACCCGGTCGCCCCCGCAACCATCTGCGCCCCCGACCGCGACCAGCTAGATCCGACCCGCCCGGACCAGGTCGAGGCGGCCCTGACCGCCTTCGAGCGCAACACCAACGGGCGGTGGTTTATAGAGCCGGCGGAACGGTTCCAGCCGACGGCCGTCACCCCGCTGGCCTTCCAGCAGTCGCTGGTCGGACGCGCCCGCCAGGACCCCAAGAGCATCGTCCTGCCGGAGGGCGATGACGACCGAGTCCTCCGGGCCGCCGCCCGCGTCCTCGAACTGGGCGCCGCCGGCATCACCATCCTGGGCCGCCGCCAAGACATCGATGCCCGCGCCCAAGCCCTTGGCCTGGACTTGCGCCAAGCCAAGGTGGTCGACCCGGCCGACCAGGAACTGGTCGAGCGATTCGCCGGGATCTACGCCGAGTTGCGCGCCCACAAAGGAGTCACCAAAGAAAAGGCGCTGGCCGTGATCGCCGGGTCCGGCACCTATTTCGCCACCATGATGGTCCACACCGGCCTGGCCGACGGCATGGTCTCCGGCGCCAAGCACACCACCGCCGACACCATCCGGCCGTCCTTCGAGATCATCAAGACCAAACCGGGCACCGAGGTCGTCTCATCGGTCTTCCTGATGGCCTTGGCGGACAAGGTGCTGGTCTACGGCGACTGCGCCGTCAACCCCAACCCGACGCCCCGCCAACTGGCCGGGATCGCCGTCGACTCGGCCGCCACGGCGGCGGCCTTCGGAGTCGAGCCGCGGGTCGCCCTGATCTCCTATTCGACCGGCTCGTCGGGGGCCGGTCCCGATGTCGACGCCGTCCGCGAGGCGACCGCCCTGGCCCGCGCCGCCGCGCCGGACCTGGCCCTGGACGGGCCGATCCAGTACGACGCCGCCGTCGACCCGGCGGTCGGCGCCTCGAAGATGCCCGGCTCGCCCGTCGCCGGACGCGCCACGGTGCTGGTCTTCCCCGACCTGAACACCGGCAACGCGGTCTACAAGGCCGTCCAGCGCTCGGCCGGCGCCGTCGCCATCGGACCGGTCCTGCAGGGCCTGCGCAAACCGGTCAACGACCTGTCCCGCGGCGCCCTGGTCGAAGACATTGTCAACACGATCATCATCACCGCCTGCCAAGCCCAGTGAGACCGTGCGGGCCGGTCCTCCCCGGCCGGCCCGGCGGCATCGGCGGCCTGGCCGTCACCCAACCTGAAACCGCAACCGAAGGAACACCTGTGAGCGAAACCGTCCTAGTCATCAACGCCGGCTCGTCCTCGATCAAGTACCAACTCGTCGACGTGGACAGCCGCGAGGCGCTGGCCAGCGGCATTGTCGAGCGGATCGGTGAGAGCCTGTCGCCGCTGACCCACCAGGCGGGCGGGCTGAAGCACACCGTCGAGGCGCCGGTGCCGGACCACACCACCGGCCTCGGCGGCGTGCTCAAGCTGTTCGACCAGCACGGGCCGGACCTGGCGGCGGTCGGACTGGTCGGGGTGGGGCACCGGGTGGTCCAGGGCGCCGACGTCTACACCGCCGCCACAGTCATCACCCCGCCGGTGATCGCCACGATCGAGGAGCTCTCGCCGCTGGCCCCGCTCCACAATCCGGCCAACCTCCAGGGGATCGCGGCCGCCATGGCCGCCTTCCCCAAGCTCCCGCAAGTGGCGGTGTTCGACACGGCCTTCCACACCACCCTGCCGCCGGCCGCCCACACCTACGCGATCGACCCCGAGATCGCGCGCGGGCTGCGCATCCGGCGCTACGGCTTCCACGGGACCTCCCACCAATACGTCGCGCGCGAGACCGCCCGCGCGATGGGCCGCGCGCCCGGAGAGGTCAACCTCATCACCATCCACATCGGCTCCGGCTGCTCCATCACCGCCGTCGAGGGCGGCCGCTCGGTCGACACTTCGATGGGCTTGACGCCGCTCGAAGGCCTGGTCATGGGCTCGCGCTGCGGCGACATCGACCCGGCCATCGTCTTCCACCTGGTCCGCCAGGGCGGCTACTCGATCGACCAGGTCGACACCCTTCTGAACAAGCAGTCCGGCCTGTTGGGGCTGTGCGGTTCGCTCGACGTCCGCGACATCCACCGGGCCATCGCCCATGGCGACCGTGCGGCCGAGTTGGCTTTGGACGTCTTCACCCACCGCCTGCGCCATTACATCGGCGGGTACTGCGCCCAGCTCGGCCGCGTCGACGCGGTCGCCTTCACGGCCGGGATCGGCGAGAACGACCCGACCGTGCGGGCAATGGCCGTGCGCGGGCTGGAGGGCTTCGGCATCCGGGTCGACCCCGCCCTCAACGCCGCCGCCCGCGGCGCCGCCCGCATCTCGCCGGACGACGCCACCACCGAGGTCTGGGTCATGCCGACGGACGAGGAATACGAGATCGCCCATCAAACGGCCGAGTTGATCCATTCCCTCAACTCGGCGGCTTGCTGAGGCCCTGGCGCTCTGACGCCCCGGCGGTCTGACGCCCCGGCGGTCGGGCGCTCTGACGCCCCGCGCACCGGCGCCCCAGCCCCGTCGCCCGCTGAAAACGCCGCCCCGAACCGCATCTCAATGTGCGGCCTGGGCTTTTGGCGTCCGATGAGCCACAATTGGTTCATGCAGCGCTGCCAGAATTGCGATAGCCCCGACCAAGAGGGCGTCTTTTGCTCTAACTGCGGATCCGCCCTCGAAAGCGACATCGACGTCACCACCAGGGTGGCCCCCCCTCTCCCGCCGGACGAGGCCCAACCCGCGCCCGAACCGCCCCCCGGGCCCGAACCACCGGCGCCGCCCGACCAGGCGCCCGCCCCGCCGCCTGGATTGGGCGCGCCGCCGCCCGGAC
>JAIROU010000410.1 GCA_031257375.1 Bifidobacteriaceae bacterium | reverse complement strand
GGCCAGCTGGCCATTCAGCCTGCCCGCGCACCGAACCAGGCGTCCAAGCCCGGCCAAACCCCCAGTTCCCGGCGCTCAAACCCCCCCAAAAACCCCTACTCGCGGATCTGGGTCAGATGCCGTCAGGCAGCGCCAAGGCAGTCAGGGGACCAGCAAAGATGACGGCTGGGCCGCGAAAGCCTGGTTCAGGATCAGGCAAGCGGCGCCGATCGCGCCCAGGTTCTGGCCCAAGGTCGAGCCGATGGCCGTGACCGGATGGATCCCGCCCAGGGCGAGCAAAGAGCCGACCCCCGCGTCGAGGACCGGCTGGTAATGCGCCGCCAGGGGCTCCCACGCCGCCCCCCCCGGCACCACCAACTCGGCGTCGAACAAACCGGCCAGCAGATCGACCGCCCGCGCCAGCCCCAAGGCCGAGCGCCGCAGGACCTGGCGCGCCACCGCGTCCCCGGCATCGGCCTTCTGGCGCAATCCGTCGAGTCGGCCCACGGCGGCCGTGGTGTCCCCATCGGCCGGCGAAGCCGTCCCCGGGTTCACTTTGGGCCGCGGTCGCCGCCGACACCCGCATCATCCAGGCCGGTGCCGGCGGTCACCTGCGTCCGGGCGGCGGGCGGCTTGGGCGAGGGCGACGGCCAGGGCGGCCGGGGCGGCCAAGGCCAGCATGGCCGGGCGGAAGCCGGTGTGGTCGGCCAGCAGGCCGAGGAGCGGGGGGCCGGTCAGGAAGGCGCCGTAGCCGATCGTGGCGACCACCGAAGTGCGGGCGGCGGCGCGGGCCGGGTCGTCGCCGGCGGCGCTCATCCCGAGGGGGAAGACCAGCGCCGCGCCCGCGCCCCACAGGGCCGCCCCGGCGAAAGCCAACGGCAGCGCCGGGGCCAGGGCGTACAGGGCCACCCCGGCGATGGCGCAGATCCCCGAGGCGCGGATGGCGGCGGGCCGCCCGAACCGGTCGACCAGGCGGGTCCCGAACACCCGCGCGGCGGTCTGGACCGTCAAGAACACGGTCAGGCCGAGGATGCCGGTCGCCTCCGGCACGCCGAACCCTTGGACGATGCCGGAGGCCAGCCAGTCCCCGGCGGCGCCTTCGGCCAGGGTCAGGGACAAGACGACCAGGCCGAGCAGGATCACCCGCGACTCCAGCCAGGCGGAGGACGGCCGTGAAGACGGCGGCCCGGCGGGAGGCCGCCCGGCGGACGGCGACCCGGCGGACGGCGACCCAGTGGACTGCGGACGACCAGAAGTTAGCTCCGCAGCCGCCTGCCGGGCGGACGCGGGCTTAGGCGGGCGGGCGCCGGGGCCGGACCCGGCGACGGCAGGCGGGCGCACGGCATCGGACGCCCCACCTTTGAGCAACCGGCGCGCGCCCCACCCAACGGCCGCCAGGCAGACGGCCGCGACGGCGCCGAAGTGGGCCGCCACCGGCAGCCCGGCGCGCGCCAGACCGGCCCCGCTCAGCCCTGCCAGGACGGTGCCGAGCGAATAACCGGCGTGGAAGCGCGGCATGACGGTGCGCGCGAGGGCGTGCTCGACGTCGGTGGCGGCGACGTTCATGGTGACGTCCCAGACGCCGATGCCGACTCCCAAGGCCGCCAGCAGGGGTCCGACCGCCCAGACGGCGCCGGCGGCGGCCGCGGCCCCAGCGCCGACCAGCCCGACCGCCGCCAGGCAGCCGCACCCGGTCAGGACCCGGCGCGCGCCGAAGCGCCTGATCAGCCGTCCGGACAGGGGCATGGCCGCGACCGACCCGGCCGACCAGCACAGCAGCAACAGCCCCATCTGGCCGGGGTCCAGGCCCAGGGTCAGGCGGATCGCGACCAGCCGCGAGGCCCAGGTGGCGAAGACGAATCCGCAGGCCACGAACACCACCGCGACGCCGATCGCGGCCCGGCGCACGTCTCGCCGGTCGGGCGCCGCCGGGGCCGGAGTCGAGGTCACCCGGCGACTTTATCCCCTACGCGACGGCCGGTGAACCGGCCGCGCCACATCAGAGCCGCATCGCGGCGGGCGGCGGCGGGCGCCGGGCGGGCGGCATCGGAACCGGCTTTGGGGTTCTGACGGCCGAGCCGCGACGGTGGCCGACGGCTTTACATGAGTCCGGCCGGCGAGACCAGGACGGCCTCGACCGGGCGGCACTGTTAGCATCCCGGCATGCTCCGCAGCGCCTGGCGAGCAGCGCGAATGCGCCGCCACTGTACCGGTTGACCGACCGCCGCAAAGGCGAAAAGTCGGCGCCGACAAGGACCGGCCGCCACGCCGGCCGCAGTCCGCAAGCCCGCCAAGCAGCCCGTCGCCCCGCCAATCAGCACCCAAAACTTCGATCTCGCAAGGAGCCTCGCATGTCCACATTGATTCCGCGCAAACTCGGCGCCGCCGTCGTCCTGACCGCCCTGACCATCTCGGTCACCGCCTGCGGCCAAAACGGCAATAGCGGCAGCAACGCCAGCGGCCAGACCGGCCAAGGCGGCGACCAGACCTTGACCCTGGCCGTGCCGGCCTCCCTGGCCACGCTCGACCCGGCCAGCGAGGCGGGCATCCTCAACTACCAGATCGCGGCCTTGACCTCGGACGGCCTGGTCGGCCTGGACGCCCAGGGCGGATTCGTCCCGGCGCTGGCGACCGAGTGGCGCCAGGAGGGGAACGACTGGATTTACACCATCCGCGAGGACGCCACCTTCTGGGACGGCTCGGCCGTGACGATCGAGGACATCCTCTATTCGATCGAGGTCGCGGCCGATCCCGAGGCGTCGCCGTCGACGTCCTTCTACTGGCCGGAAGGGGTCACCGCCGAGCAAACCGGCGACCACGAGATCACCATCCACCTGCCCCGAGTCTCGGTGCCGTTCGCCTACATCCCCTCGGCGGCCGGCGGGCTATGGGTGACCAAGAAGGAGTTCCGCGAGGCGGCGGAGGCCTACGGCTCGGCCGAAGATCTGATCTTGGGCACCGGGCCGTTCAAAGTGGTCGAGTTCGCCCAGGACTCGCACATCTTGCTGGAGCGGCACGACGGCTACTGGGGCGCCAAGCCCTCGATCCAGACCCTGCGGATCGAGTTCATCCCGGACGCCGGGACCCGGCTGCTGGCCTTCCAGCAGGGCGAGATCGACCAGGCCCTGTCCATCCCGCTGAGCGAGGTCCAGACCTGGGCGCAGGCGGCCGGCGCCCAGGTCAGGCAGATCGCCGACCGCTCCTACTACGGGCTGACCTTCGACCCGAACGTCGAGCCGTTCGATGACGTGCGCGTCCGCCGGGCCGTCGCCCACGCCGTTGATTCGGCCGGCATTGTCGAGGGCGTCCTGCAGGGCTACGGCGCCGTGGCTTACGGCATCACCGCCCCGGAGACCTACGCGCCGTCTTTGGGCGATGCCGACCAGGCGCTCGCCAAGTCGAAAGAGCTCCCGCAGGTCGGCTACTCGATCGAAGACGCCAAGGCCGAGTTGGCGGCATCGAAGGCGGCGGGCGGCTTCACCACTTCGCTCACCTACCCCGAATCGGATCAAAACATGGGCAAAGCCTCGCTGGCCATCGCCGAGCAGTTGAAGGAAATCGGCATCACCCTGGAAGTCAAGGAGCAGCCGCTCGAAACCTGGGTCTCTGAAGTCGGCAACGGCGAACAGGGCGTGGCCTGGATGTCTTACACGCCGACCACCGGCGACGCCAACGAGATCACCGGCTGGCTGCTGGCCGCCTCGGGACCGGGCGCCAACCCGGCCAACTGGACCGACCAAGCGACCGCCGACCTGATCGCCCAGGCCGACCAGACCGAGGACCCGGCGGCCCGGGTCGATCTGATCTGGCAGGCCAACGCGATAGCCCAGGAGCAGGTCATCTACAAGCCGATCTTCTGGGGCCAATCGGTCACCGCCTTCGGCAGCCGGGTCGAGGCCCCTGAAACACTCGACGCCTACTTCTACTACTCGTCCTGGGGCGCGGCGCTGTCGCTGAAGGGCTAGGGGCCGTGCCGAAAGCCGCCGCGGCGGCCTTGAAACTGCTCGGGCGGCGCCTGGCGATCCTGCTCGGGGTGTTGGCAGCGCTGTCGATCATCGCCTTCGCGCTGCTCCACCTGGCCGATGGCGACATTGTCCGCAACCTGATCGGCAATCGCAAGGTCACGCCGGAGGTGGAGGCGGCGATCCGGGCCAAGTACCGCCTGGACGACCCGCTCTGGCGGCAATACCTGCACTGGCTGGGCGGCGTGCTGCGGGGCGACCTG
>JAIROU010000402.1 GCA_031257375.1 Bifidobacteriaceae bacterium | reverse complement strand
TGCCTTCCCGGTTTGTGTCCAACGGGCTTTCTAACACTCCCATTGTCGCAGGTCGGAAGGCATTTTTCAGATCAAACCGCCACGTGTCGCCAACCCCTTACTCGCGGATCTGGGTCTGATCCGGTCAAGCTGGGCGAGTTCACGGTGGCCGCTGGCGCGGCGCTGTTGCTGGCGCTGTTTGGTTCGGTGTTGGTTGCAGGCCAGCGGCGCCGTTTTGGCTGGAAGCGGACCGGACGGCATGGTCCTCGACGCCAACAGGCCCGCTGGGCGGCGCTGGGCACTCGCTCCTGGTGCACCGGGGTACACTGACCGGGTGAAAACCGGTGTGTCGCTGCCAGATGACCTGTTCGCTTTGGTGAGTGCTAGCGCGGCGCGACAAGGCTTGTCGCGTTCCGCTGTGATCAGTACGGCGGTCGCCGAATACCTCCATCGCCAGCAAACGGACGAGGTGACAGTGGCCATCAACCAGGCCGTGGCGGCCGAATCGCGGGCCAGCCGCGCCGAACGCGAAGCCTTCGCCGCCGGAGCAAGGCGACGGATGCGGGACTTGTCCGGGGGCGAGGACTGGTGAGCGCGCGCGGTGGCGTCTACTGGTACGCCTTCGGGGACCCGCGGGGGATCGGGCCGGCCAAGCGGCGCCCGGTAGTCGTCGTCCAGTCCCAGTCCTTCAACAATTCCGCCATCGGCACCACCATTGTCGCCAGTTTGACCAGTCGGTTGGACGCGGCCGCATATCCGGGCAACGTCTTCCTGCCCGCCTCGGCGACGGGCCTGCCGAAGGACTGTGTGGCGCGGTCGTCGGAGTTATCGGCCGTCGATCGCCGCGACCTCGACGGGCCGGCCGGGCAAGTCCCCCCGCTCATGATGCGAGACATCGACGCCGGTCTGCGCTTGGCCCTCGACCTCTGACCAGAGCCGCCGTCGACGACCAGCCAGCCGTTAGCAATCCAGGACCACGAAGCGCACGGTGATTCCCAAGGCATCGTAGGTAGCGCGGGCGCGGGCGTCACGGGTCGCCAAGACAGCGCCGTGGTGGCGCGCGGCGAGTCCGACCAGTCCGTCGTAGACCGCCCCGCCGACAATCCCAAGGTCCGCCAGCAAGATGTGAGCCTGGCCTGAGATCGATTCCGGGAGAGCCAGGACGCTGACGAATTGCTCGGCCATGACCCGCTTCGCATCGTCCGGCGCCAGCGCCGCTTGACCCGGCAGGCGTGTCAGCACGGAGTAAGTCTCGGCCGCCGCGTGACCGGCCAGATGCAACTCCTTGCCTTCAGCCCAGTCGCTGGCAGCTCCTTGCAGCGCGTGCGCGCGGGTCACCAGCGGCACAGTCAGGGAAGTGTCGAGGGCCATTACCTCGCCAGGGCTCATCGGCGTGCGGCGTCGATCAAGGCGAACAAGAGCCCGTCGTCAAGCGACCCGTCGCCATCGCCCACCAATCTGCCGTTCTTGTCCTTGACCAAATCGGCGGTCCGTCCGCCGGGCGTTACCTGAAGCCCGCGCCCGTACGGCGAGATCTCAACGCGGGTTCCTGGGGTCATTCCTAGGGCTGACCGCAGCGCCTTGGGCACCATGATCCTCCCGACCGAGTCGATCACAACCTCCATAGGCACTAGGTTACCAATCTGCCCCCAGTCTTCCCCCAATCTGCTCCCAATCTGCCTGGACCCAAGCCCAAACCCCCTACAGGGTCGCACCGGCGGCCGCCTGTCATCCCCCTTTGGGCTCTAGGCCCGGAGTCACCCAGAGAAAGTCTCCACCTCCGTAGCCCGCCCAGGCCGCCGGGGCAGAGCTATCGGCCGCTCGATCCCAGTTGGAAGTATTCGGAGTGCTAAGAGCCCAGCCCGCCGGGGTGCTGGCGGCTGCCGCCAGCGCTGCCGCCTCGGCTTCTGGCACCTCCCACGAGGCATATTTGACGGGGCTGGACTCTTCGGCGGCGCTCCAAACGAGTTCATCCTCGACGGAATCCTCCGGCTTGAGGCCATCCCACAAACCGAAGCTCCCGAAGTAATCCAGCCGGACCGCTGAATTGCCCTGGCTCATCTGTGCCCAGCAATAGCCCGCGCCTTCGCCGCCGGACCCCGTGTACTCATATGAGTCGGGCAAAGCGCATACCGGCGAGTCAATCGGATACAAGGGCGACAGGTACCACAGCCCAAAATTTTGGGAATAGTTCTTCCCCTCGGTCATGTTGGTGACGGTCAGGACGGTGGACGATGGCACGGCTATCACCAAGGTCATTCCCGGGTTCGCGTCGACTGTGTTGAGCGTGAACTCCGGGTCTGGCGGCAAAGGACCGGTGATGCGCATCTGGTATCCCTCAGGAGTCAAGAGCGTGGCATCAATGTCGGTGGCCGCGGGCCTGGCCTCAGTCGGAGACGCCTGGGTTGGCTGCGTGGACTCCACCGATGAGCTGGGAGGCGGCTCGTCCTCGACCACCACCGGCCTGGTCCTCGCGGGTGTCACATCCGCTTCCTCCTCTCCGCAAGCGGCGACAGCCAGGACAAGCAACAACGCTGCGGAAGCTGGGGCAATGGCGCGCAATCTCATTCGGTCTCCTCCTATGGGGTCATCCGCCCTTGGCTTCGACAGTTGTCAGGCTGGCCGCCTAATCTGATGCCGCCTGCCATGCAGACAAGACCGCGGCAGACACGTCAGCCACCGAGGGCGTTCTCGCATGCCAGTAAACACCCCCCCCCGGTCAAACTGGCGGCCCCGGGTCGCTGACCAATGACAGGCGCGTCCGGCCGAGTTGGCCAGAGGCGGCCGAGGCCAATACTCGTCGCGGCCTGTCGCGCCGACCTCAACACTCCTCCCGGGCTGTCGCCGTCGAGACCAACATTTGTCGCGCCTGAAGCATCGAGACCAACATTTGTGGCGGGTTTTCCGATCGAGACCAGCATTTGTCGCGTGCTTTCGCATCGAGACCAACATTCCGTGCGTGGGCCTTTCGGCGTTGTGGCTGGTCAGCGGCTTGCGGATGGTTTTGGGGGCGCGCGAAATGTTGGTCTCGATGGAGGAACCCGCACGAAGTGTTGGTCTCGACGGCGAAGCCCGGCGGGAATGCGGTCTCGGCGAGTCGCGAGGCGGGCGTCCCGGCGGGCCGGGACCGGCGCGCGCCCGCGCCAAAGTGAAACGCCTGCCCCGCACCCGTCGCGGACGCCGGCCCGCGACCGACGGCCCGACTTTGGCCACAGCCCTACCCCCCGGTCAAAATGGCAGTCAGGCTCATGATTACGGCTCATGATTACGGCTCTCCTTGCGACGGCGGCCGGCCCTCGGGCGCGGGGCCACCGACAGCACTGCTGGAGGCGTCACGGAAAACGCTGAAAAATGGGGTCCGGTGGTCTGAATCTGTTCGAACAGCTGTTGTGCGGGGGGGCCGTGCGGGTGTAGAATATCTGTATGTCGGAAATATCGGCCACCGGTCCCGAGGGGCACCCCAAAGACGGGGCCGCCGCGCCCGTAGAGCGTGCCGACGGCGCTGGCGCGGCCGACGGCGGGGCCGGCGAGGCGGCCGGCCCCGAGGTTCCGGGCGACCCGGCCGGGGCTGGCGCCGCCGGGGCCGGGAGCGCCGTTCCGGGCGGCGGTTTCTGGGCGGCGCCGGGCGTTGGGCGCCCGGCCGACGGCGGGGTGGGCGAGGCGGCTGGCGCCGCGGGGGCCGGGAGCGCCGTTCCGGGCGTTCCGGGCGTTCCGGGCGTTCCGGGTGAACTGGCTGGCGCGGGTGTTCCGGGCGGTTCGCGGGGTGAGGGTTTTTGGGCGGCGCCAGGCGTTGGGCGCCCGGCCGACGGCGGGGCGGGCGAGGCGGCTGGCGCCGCGG
>JAIROU010000396.1 GCA_031257375.1 Bifidobacteriaceae bacterium | reverse complement strand
GCGCGGCGCCCTTGGCGCCAAGCGGGGCGGGGCGTCCTAAGCGCCTGATCTCGATGGCGGCCATCGCCGCCGTGGCGGCCGGGTTGAGCGCGGTGGTCCCGGCCGTGGCGGCGGACCCGCCGGAGCCGGTGGTTCAGGCCCGTTGGGTGTTCGACGGCGACGCGGTGGACGTCACCGGCAACGGACATGACGGGACGGTCGGCGCGGGCGTCGTGTTCCAGGACGGGGCGGCCGTGTTTTCCAACTCCGACAGCTCCGAGATCACAATCCCCCACGACCCGGATTTGGAGCCGTCCAGCGACAAGTCTTGGACTCTTGAGCTGGAGGGGATCACGCCGGGGGCTCTGACCGGCAATTATCAAACTATCGTCCAGAGCCGCGGCTCGGACACCCGGCATTGGATCTTCTACATCCAGCCGACCGGGGCCATGGTGTTATGGGCGCGCGAGGGATCCGCGCTGGCCACCTACGCGACCGGGGTGACCGTGTCGGCCGGTTCGACCTACAACGTCGCGATCACCCGAGCCGAGGGGCGTCTCAGCATCACCACAACCGGCGCCGCCGAGGTCTCCAAGCAGTATTCGGCCGGCTCGCCGGTCGTCAACCCCGGCACGCAACCGATTCGGTTCGGCAACGGCGGCAACGCCGGGACGGAGTTCTTCTACCGCGGCTCGCTGGGCGGGGCTTCCATCACCACGGCAGAGATCCCGTCGTACGAACCCCCCGATGTCGACCTCGTCGCCTCCTGGGAGTTCGACGGCGACGCCGCGGATTCGATCGGCGGCCACCACGGGACCGCCAGTGCGGCGGTCAGTTTCGTCGACGGAGCGGCCGTCTTCGCGGGCGGCAACACCACGACCATCACGGTTCCCTACAGCGCGGATCTCGAGCCGGCCTATCAGGACTGGATGTTGGAGTTGGATGATGTCACCCCGGGCGCGCTGACCGGCGCGCACCAGGCGATCATCAGCAGCCGGCTCGACGCCGCGGGCTGGGTCTTCTACATCATGCCGGACGGCCTGTTCAGCTTCTGGTACCACAACGGATCGGCCTGGCAGAGGCTTGACACATCCGTGAAGGCTGTGCCGGGCCAGACTTACGACGTCAAAGTGATTCTGACCAGTGGATCCGTCATGGTCGAAATCGGCGGGTACGCGCAAGACCTGACGGTCTACCTGCGGGAGATCCAAGCGCGGTTGAACCCCGGCTCCCAGCCGTTGCGCATGGGCCACGGCGGCGGTTCGGGGACCGAGTTCTTCTACAACGGATCGTTGGGGGCGGCCCGGATCTCGACCGGCGCGGCTTGGCCGGGATTGAGCTACGCCGGGCGCTGCGGCGACACGGACGGTTTCGTCAGCGCGGTGACCCCGATCGATTGGAACGCGCTGGACGGCGGCATGCCGGACGACGCCGTCTCCGACTTGGCCGTGCAGGTGGCGTTGAACGCCGCCCGTTACGGGATGACCACCTGGTGGGACAGCAGATACGCCGCCTATCCGGCCGGGTCGCGCCTGCCGATGGGGACGGACCACGACGCTTTGCGCGGTTCGGGGAGCATCGCCGTGGCCTTGGCCGTCCTGTTGGCGACCGGGCAGTACGACGAAGAGGTCGTCGGCGTGTCGGAAGAGGTGGCCCGGAGCCGGGTGGTGCAGATTGTGAGCTCGGCGGCGTACACCCACGAGGGCAACGGCGGGGCCTGGGAGGCCACGTGGGGGAAATACCTGTGGTCATACCTCGAAGGATTCGCGGCTTGGCTGGTCTGGGACGACCTCGACCCGGGGCAACAGATGTGCGTCGAGCGGATGGTGGCGTACGACGCGGACCACCACCCAGCTCCCGGCTATTACCGCAACGCGGCGGGAACGATCATCAATGTCGGCAATACCCAGGCCGAGGAGAACACCGTTTACGGAACGGTGGTGGGCCTGGCGGCCGCGATGATGCCGACGTCGACAAGTCGTGGCAAGTGGTTGTCGGACGCGCTTTTGCTGGACCTGTCCGGATGGGCTGTCCCGTCCGACGTGTCGTCAAGCAAGGTGGTCAACGGCCGGGTGCTCAGCGAGGTCCTGAACGGGTCCAATGTCGAGGAGGACGGAACGGTCCTGAACCACAGCATGCTCCACCCGGCCTATATGGTGAGTTTCGACCAGTCCGTCAACAACGTGCTGTCGCTGCAACTGGCCGGGGAGTTGGGCCCGGCGGCTGCGGCCAACAACATCCCGCTGACCTACTCGTCGTTGTCCCAAAAGGAGTTCGCGTCTCCGCCGTATCGGGCGCCGGGCGGCACGATCTACGTGCCCGGCTCAGCCGCGATCTACTACCCCCAGGGCAATGACTACGGGGCCAACGCCCACTTCCCGCTCTACTACGCCCAGGCCGACGTGATCGCGGATTCGTTGGGCCTTGACGAGGGGCTTGACGTGCCGGCGCTGGAATGGGCGGAACTGCACCTGGAGGCGGCCCTGGCCATGCAGGCGCGCCACGCCGACGGGCACACCTACGCGGACGCCTCGGAGAACAACTATTCGGTGGCGGAGGAACGGGCCGCGCAGATCGCCGGGCACATCGTGTTGACCAGGTGGCTGAACTCGTCCGATCAACGCTGCTTGACGAACCGGCCTTACACCACTGGCGCCACCGACCCGGTGTTGGGGGAATTGGAGGTCCCGGACGCCGAATTGGCCTGGTTGGCGCAGGAAGAGAGCTTGGGCGAGGAGGAGCTGGAAGCCGTCGGGGACGCGCTGGCGGCGATCCGCGCCGCCCGGGTCGGCTCGGACTCGGCGGCGCTGGCGGCGGCCACGCATGAGGCTCAAGGGCTGGTCTCGCGGTTGGCCGCCGGCGCCGAGGGCGAGTTGGCCTCCAGGCTCGCCTCTTTGAAGGACGGGCTGTTGAAGATCGGCCAGTGCGTGGTCAAGCTCACCCCCAAGGTCGCGGCGCCTGTCGAGGCGCAGGCCGGCGGGCAGATCGAGGTGTTGGTGACCGGCGCGAGCCGGCGCAGCAGCTACGACCTCACGCTCGAACCCGACCCGGGGCCGGGGAGCGCGGAGGATCTTGGCCGCGTCGAGGCGGCGGACGGCACGGCCCTGGTCGGCGTGACGATTCCGCCCGCGGTGGCGCCCGGCGCCTATACCCTGCGCCTGGCCGGGCAGGGCCACGAGGCCTCGACCGCGATCACTGTGACCCCCGCCCCGTCGGTCGACAAGTCTGATTTGTCGGCTTTGGCGGCTGGGGCGTCGGCTTTGGTGCCGGGTTATTACACCTCTGGGTCGTGGTCGGTGTTGGAGTCGGCGTTGTCGGCCGCCCGGGTGGTTTTGTTGGACGATGCCGCCGGCCAGGCTTCGGTGGACGGCGCCGCCGCCGCGCTTGAGCTGGCTTGGGACGGTTTGGCGGCGGGCGAGGTCCAGCGGTTGGCGAGCGTCGATTTCCGGGGTTTGTCGCGTCAGGAGGTGCGGGACGCTGGCTGGGCGATCGTGAACGAGAATCCGGAGAACATCGCGTTCGGCGGGTCTGGGGTTTCGGTGACGGCTGAGGCGGGCGAGTTGTGGGGGTCGAACGAGGGCGAGCCGCGCAACATCCTTAGGCATTCGGCGCCGGGCGATTGGGACGCGAGGGTTCACATCTCGACCACGGCGCTGGATCAGAACAACGAGCAGGCCCTGGTCGGGGTGTTCGGGGATGTGGACAATTATGTGAAGCTGACCCGCTCGGAGGAGAACGGGCAGGGCGTGCAGATGGTGGTCGAGGATTCGGCTGCCGGCAGGCAGGTCGGCTGGGCCGGTGTGACGGCGACTGATTTGTGGTTGCGGCTGGTCAAGGTGGGCGACTTGTTCACGGGCTTCTACTCGCTCGACGGCGGTGGGTCGTGGGTCGAGGTGGGCTCCGCGTCGAAGGTGTTCGAGAACCCTGATCTGGTGTTGGTGAGTTTCCCGGACAGCGGCTCGGGCGATTCGGTGGCGACGTTCTCGGAGTTGGTGGTCGTGCCGGTGGCGCCGCCTGGCCCGGATGTGTCGGCGTCGGTGGCGTTCAAGTGCGCGGCGGGGCGGGTGTATTTTGCGGTGACGGTGGTCAACGACGATGTGGGGCCGGTGTCGTTGGCGTTGTCGGGTCCGTTCGGGTCGAAGTCGTTCGCGTCGGTCGGGCCGGGGAGGAAGGCGACGGCGTCGTTCAACACGTTGACCGCGAACCTGTCCCAGGGCGGGGCGTTGTCGTTGGCGGCGGGCGCGGCCGGCGGGGCGCCGGTGGTGTCGGGTGTTGATTATGGGACGTATTCCTGCGGCGGATAGGCGCGGGCTGGGGGTTCGGGCCGGCGTTCGCCTTGACGGCGGGGCCGGTCGGGGCTCCCCGGGATTCATGGGTTCTGCTACGAGGCGGTGTCCCGGGCTGCGATGGCTCGGGCGGGCCGCCCGGGAAAGCGACGGCACAACATGAGTGGAAAAAGACGGCACAACATCAGTGGCATGGGCCCGGGCGCGGCGCCCTTGGCGCCAAGCGGGGCGGGGCGTCCTAAGCGCCTGATCTCGATGGCGGCGGTCGCCGCCGTGGCGGCCGGGTTGAGCGGGGTGGTCCCGGCCGCGGCCGCGGACCCGCCGGAGCCGGTGGTCCAGGCCCGTTGGGTGTTCGACGGCGACGCGGACGACGTGACCGGCAACGGCCACGACGGGGCGGTCGGCGCGGGCGTCGTGTTCGAAGACGGGGCGGCCGTGTTTTCCAACTCCGACAGTTCCGAGATCACAATCCCCCACGACCCGGACTTGGAGCCCGCTGCTGGCAAGTCGTGGACCCTTGAGCTGGAGGGGATCACGCCGGGGGCTCTGACCGGCAACCATCAGACCATTGTCCAGAGCCGGGATTCGGACTCCCGGTACTGGATCTTCTACATAATTCCCTCCGGGGCGATGGAGTTGTGGACCCGCCAGGCGACGGGCCTGGTCAAATTCCCCGCTGGCGTGACCGCCCAGGTCGGTTCGACCTACAACGTCACCATCACCGTGGACGAGGGGTCGCTGACCATTGAGACGACCGGCGCGGCGACGGCCGACCAGCGGTATTCGACCTCCACCTTTGACCTCAATGCGGGCGGGCAGCCGCTCCGGTTCGGCAACGGCGGGAACACCGGGACGCAGTACTTCTTCAGGGGCTCGCTGGGCGGGGCGTCGATCACCACCATGCCGCCGACGCCGGGCCTGGCCAATGTGGCGTTGGGCAAGGGCGCGGCGGCGTTCTCGGCGGCGGACGACGGCGCGGTTTTCACCGAGAAGGCGGCCGGTTCTGTGACCGACGGCGCCTTGGGATCCTATTTCGGCCACCACGGCCCCAGCTACACCCAAGTCGACTTGGGCGCGGTCCACGACGTGGAGCGGGTCGCCTGGTGGCGGTACTTCTCGGACGGGCGGAAAGACCAGAACACCGTGGTGGTGACCGCTGAGACGTTGGAGGGCTTCAAGACCGGGAAGGGGCGCGTCGTGTTGTGGAACGCGACCACCGAGGCGGACTTGTACCACCCGTCGCTGGGGTCGTTGCCGGCCGGGGACGACCCGGTTTACGCGGAGTCCTCGGGGGGCCAGTCGGCCACAGCTCCTGATGGCGCCAGGGCCCGGTACGTGCGGCTTTACGGGACCGGGAACGACTACACCGCGCAGGGCGCCCAGAACATCAACCATGTGGTCGAGATCCAGGTGTGGGGCGCGGGCGAGGTCGTCAGGCCGTCCTGGCAGGAGGGCGCGGACGTGATTGTTCCCGCGTCGGTGGAGGGCAAGTCCCAGGCCGGCTTCGAGCCGGCCAAAGCGATGGACGGCGACCCGGACACGTACTGGCTGTCCCCGGCCTCGAACAGCGATTACGACTACTGGCGGCATTTCGACGTCAACCTGGACGGGTTGTACGACTTGTCGCAGGTCAGGATCGTGAACTCGAACCGGGGGATCGCCAACTCGAGGACCGGTAACGACCCGTACGGCGGCGCGGACTATTCCCATTACCAGATTTACGCCAGCCGGGACGGGGAGAGCTTTAGCAAGATTGCGCACAAGTCAGACGACGCCGCGGCGACGTTCGACCCGGATGTCTACGATGTGTCCGGGGACCCGAACGCGAAAGGCGTGAGCGCGGTGCGCGTGTCGGTGGTGTACGACAACGCCGAGCAGTCGGTGCGGGTCTATGAGGTCGAACTGCGGGGGGCGAAGGCGCCCGGCGACGTGCCGGTCGCGCCGGGCGTGAGTGTCGAGGACTTTGAGGAGACCGATTGGGCGGAAGAGTGGGAGCTTGTCGAGTCGGACCCGGACTACGCCGAGGCCAAACTGGTCGATGAGATGGGCAACCTGGTGGGGAGGGTGCTCGGCGCCGGGTGGCGGGATTCGTTCGAGTTCGTGGTCGAGGACGTCCAGGGTTGGGGCGCCAGCCAGGACAAGGACGCTTTCTCGGTCCAGGGGTCCGGCGGCGTGATCACCATCAAGGGGCGCAACGGAGCGTCCCTGGGCTCCGGGTTGAACCACTACCTGAAAAACTACGCCATGGTGAATTACAACCCGATCTTCGGCTCCAACGTGGACATGCCCGATGTGTTGCCGATGCCGGATGGCGTGGTGGTCAAGACCACGAATTACGACATCCGGAATATCCTCAACTTCTGCACTTGGGGTTACACCATGGCGGGCTGGGGCTGGGGCCAGATCGAGGCGTTCTTGGACTGGTCGGCGTTGAACGGGATCAACCTGATGGTCGATGTGGTCGGCCAGGAGGAGGTGATCCGCCGACTTTTCTTGGAGTACGGGTACACCGAGGCGGAGATCCGGGACTACATCGTCGGGCCCGCCTATTTCCCCTGGTACTACATGCAGAACCTCTTCGGCGTCGGCGGTCCGTTGCCGGACAACTGGTTCGGCCAGCGGGTCGAGACGGCCCGGAAGATGCATGACCGGATGCAGACGTTCGGGATCGCCCCGATCATCCAGGGGTATTCGGGCATGGTCCCGACGGACTTCACCTCGAAGAATCCAGACGCGCAGGTGATCGCCCAGGGAGGGTGGGGCGGGGAGACTCGCCCCTCGATGTTGCGGACCATCGTCAGCGGCGGCGTGGACTATTTCGCCCAGATGGCGCCGGCGTTCTATGAGATCCAGGGCGATGTCTTCGGCGACACGGTGTCGCACTATTACGCCGTCGACCCGTTCCACGAGGGCGGGATCACCGGCGGGATGGATATGACGGCGGTCTACGACAGGGTCCAGGATCTGATGGTGGAGTGGGACCCCAAGGCGATATGGGTGATCCAGCAGTGGTGGGGCCAGGTCACGGTCGCGAAGCTGAACGGCTTGGACAAGGATCATGTGCTGGTGCTGTCTCTGGCGAGCGAGCAGACCCCGTCCGGGGAGGTGGCCATGGAACAGACCGGCACGCCGTGGATTTGGAACATTCTGCACGCCTTCGGGGGGCGTCAGGGCATGAACGGGCCGATCTACCAGGTCGCCGAGACTATGCCGAACCGGTACCAGTCGGCGAACTCCATGGTCGGCATCGGCACGGTCGCGGAGGGGTTGTCGAACACCGCCGCGATTTACGACCTGCTGTTCGACATGGGTTGGGAGAGTTCTCCCGCGGACGTCCAGGAGTACATCACCCGGTGGGCGGACTCCCACTACGGGGCGGCCAACGATGACGAGGAGCAGGCCTGGCAGATCATGGCGGAGACGGTTTTGTCATCGACCACGATGTATAACCGCAAGGCGAACAACATCATGCATCGGCCGGGCTTCCAGCAGGCCACCTATGGTTTCGGGGAGGAGTTCGAGGCCGCGGTCCCGAAGCTGGTCGCCGCCTACCGGGCGGCCGGGGCCGCGAACCCCGCGCTGGACAGGGATTTGGCGGAGGTCGCCATCGAGATGATCTCGTTCGAGACCAACCGTCTGCTCGGGCTCATGCAGAAGGCCTACAACGCCAAGGACCGGGACGCCTGGTCCATGTACTCCGGGGAGTTCCTGGACGCGGTGGCCGCCCTTGACCAGATAGCCGACACGGTCCCGTCGCTGCGGGCCGGGAACTGGATCGAGGATGCCCGGTCGATGCTCCCGGAGATGGACGACTGGACCAGGGACCTGTTCGAGTTCAACGCTCGGGCGCTGATCACCACTTGGGGCACGGCCAGGAGCGTCCATGACGTTTACGCCAGTCGTTTGTGGTCAGGTGTGGCCGGCGACCTCTACCTGGAACGTTGGAAGGTCTGGGTCGACCAGGTCACCCGCGCTCTGAGGGACGGGTCGACGACGGTGCAATCAGTGGACTGGTTCTTGACGGATTGGAAGTGGGCGAATTACAAGTCTGACGAGGGTCATGGCTATGGCTCGCAGCCGTCGGGATCGGATTTGGCCGGTTTGGTCCAGGCGGCGTGTCACGAGTTCTGCGCCTACGCCGGGGTGGTCGACAAATCAGATCTCCAGGTGGCGGCGGGATCGGCCGGGTTGAAGGACGATGAGGACTACACCCCGGACACTTGGGCGGCGTTCGCGGCCGCCCTGGCCGCCGCCAACGCGGTGCTGGACGACACGGCGGCCACCCAGGGGCGGGTGGATGGCGCGTTGACGGTCCTCGACGCGGCCGCCGGCGCTTTGGAGCCGACGGGTGCGTCTGGTCCGGCGGTGACGCCGTCGGTGGCGTTCAAGTGCGCGGCGGGGAAGGTGTATTTGGCGGTGACGGTGGTCAACAACGAGCTTGAAGAGCCGGTGTCGTTAATGTTGTCGGGTCCGTTCGGGTCGAAGTCGTTCGCGTCGGTCAGCCCGGGGAGGAAGGCGACGGCGTCGTTCAACACGTTGACCGCGGGTTTGTCTCAGGGCGGGGCGTTGGCGTTGACGGCGGGCGTGGCCGGCGGCGAGCCGGTGGTGTCGGGTGTCGCTTATGGGACGTATGCCTGCGGCGGTTAGGCGCGGGCTGGGGGGTTTGGGCCGGTCCCGTGCCGCGGGTTTCGCTCATTTCGCTTGTCCACTTGGCCGGAAACCTCGGCCAAGGGCGTAGCGGTACGGCAAAATCAACTCAGGAAGGTGCGGGCCGCTGGTGCCCCGACCCCTCAACTAACGGACAAGAGATAAGGACGTGGCTTTGATGAACACGACCAAGCAGAAGGCCTCTAAGCGAGTGGTGCCATGGCCGGGGCGCGGCGCACTAGGTGGTGCGGGGGGGGGGGCGACCTCAACGCCAGTTCTCGATGGCGGCGGTCGCCGCCGTGGCGGCCGGGTTGTCCGCGGTGGTCCCGGCCGCGGCCGGGACCGACGGCGCGCAGCCGGAGCCAGCGCCCTGCCAGAACCTGTTGGCGGGCCATTTCAACAATGTCGGCGTCACCGCCAGCGACAATCGCACGCCGGGGAACTTCGATGGCCGGGGGAACAGCTATTCGGGTTCGGCTCTGGCCGCCGCTGGCGTGAGCCCGGGCGCGGAGTTGGAGTTCGGCGGGTTCTGCTTCGTTTGGCCTGAGACGGCGGCCTCGGGGACGCCGGACAATGTCCAGGGAGCCGGCCAGGTGGTCGATCTGCCCGCCTCCGCGAGTAAGATCGGTTTCCTTGTCGCGGCCATCGCCGGGGGTTCCGGCACGGCCACTGTGACCTACACCAACGGGACAACTCAGTTTGTCCCGCTGGATGTGCCCACCTGGCTCGGGACAAGCGGCGATCCGGTGATCGCGGTGCAAGGCCGCAACACGCAGGCCGCCGCGAACGCTGACACGGCCTACACATATCGCATGTTCTTGCGCGAAGCGACCCTGGAGAAGGGCAAGACGCCGGCCACGCTCACACTCCCGAATGTCTCGGCCCTCCACTTTTTCGCTCTCGCCACTGTCACCGGCGCGGGCTCAAGCTTGCCTGACATCCCCGCTTACACCGGGCCGACGGCCATCGCCAGCGGCGTGACGTTGCCGGGCTTGCCGCCGGGCGAGCCGGAGGTGGTTGTGGAGCAAGACGGCGGTCTGTACACGGTTGCTTTGGACAACGCGGTGTTGGGGGCGACCTTCCAGGTCGGCGCTGACGGGGCGGCGTTGACCCGGTTGGAGAACAAGCAGACTTTGGAGACGGCGAGCCTGACCACGCGGGAGTTCTTCTCGATGACTTTGGCGGACGGCACTGTGCTGACCAGTTCTTGTTTGACGCAGACTAGTCCGCCCGCGCTGCGAGATGTGGCGGTCGAGACTGGCACAGGCAGGTTGGCGGATCAAGTGGAGGGCCAGGCGGTGACAACGGTTTTTCGCTGCGAGGCTGGCGATGTCGATTTCGACTTGGTCTGGACGGTGGAATTGCGCACCGACGGGAACACAATTGAGCAGTTCTTCGCAATCGCGCCGGTGGACGGGGACTTGGCCTATAAGTCCACCACCTTGTTGGACGTGACCCTGGCTGGAGCGCGGATTTCTGGGCGCGATGATGGTAGCCCCGTGGTGGCCGGCTGGGAGAGCGGGTCGGAGTCGTTCTTCTTTGGGATCGAGAACCCGTTGTCAAAGCCGGTGGTGGCCGGCGATCAGATGGCGATCGCGTTGCGACGGGCCAACCCTGTGGCCTTGGGCGAGACCCAGGTTGAGTCGACGGGGATCGGTGTGAGCCTGCCCGGTCAGATGCGCCGCTCGTTCGGGTACTACGTTGAGCGGGAGCGGGCCAGCTCGCGGCACACTTTCTTGCACTACCAGTCGTATTACGACGGGCGGCGTTCAATCACCTCTGCGCAGATGGTCTCTCGGACCCATTTGTTCGGCACGGAGCTGTCGCGCAGGGACGCGAAACTCGATTCAGTCTGGGTGGACGACGGGTGGGACTACAGCCGCGATCCCCGAGTTGCGGACGAGTCGAATCTGAATGTTTGGTCTTTCGATCCCACTAAGTTCCCGGACAAGTTCATGCCGCTTATGGAGGCGGCCGGGGAGTATGGGGCGTCCGTCTCGGCGTGGATGTCGCCGTTCGGCGGGTACCACAGCTGGAAAACCAATCGGCTGGCGTTGAACGCGTCCAAGCCGGAGGCAGAACGGTACGAGGTCAATTCAGGCGGGTTCTCTTTGGCTGGCCCGAAGTATTACGCTGCGTTCCGGGCGGCGATTTTCGACATGATTGACAACCAGGGCGTGCGCGGGTTCAAGCTGGACGGTGTGGGCGGAGGCCTGTACCAGACCGGCCCCAATGAGACCTATCTGGCGGATTACGAGAACCTTCTGAAGCTGCTCCGCGAGATCAAGGAGCACAACCCGGACGTGTGGATCAACACCACCACCGGTAGCTACAGCAGCCCCTACTTCTTGTGGTACATGGACTCGATTTGGCGCGACGGCGCCGACGCGTGGGGCGGAACCCAGACCAACGCCACCAACCGTGACGCGGAGATCTATCAGAATTTCTCCGTCGAGGCGCCGTTGTTCCCGGTCTCGTCTTTGATGCACCACGGCTTCATCTGGTCGTCCGATAGCGGCTGGGCGAACACCGATCTGTCGAAGCTTGAGAACCGACGCATTCTGGCGCAAGCTCTCAAATCGTATCTCGGGTTGGGGCCCGGCTTGCAGGAGTTGTACATCGAATCCGGCAAAGTCGCCCCGGGGCAGCCGTACTCGGAGTATTTCTGGGATGTGCTGGCCGCGAACGCGAAGTGGGCCAGGGCGAACGAGATGCTTCTGACCGATTCGCACCTGGTCGGCCCCAAGCCGTCGGCCTCGGGCGGGGTGTATGGAAACGCGGCGTGGAACGCCGAGGACGGCGGGCAGGGAATCTTGATGCTCCGCAACCCGGCCAACGCCGCCGGTTCGTTCACGATTGACCCGGCGGCCGTGTTTGAACTGCCGGACGGGTATGGGACCAGGTACAAGCTGGTGGAACGGGACGGGATGCGCGAGGACATCGTCGCGGACTCTGATGCTCCTTACACTGTTGCCCTCGAGCCGTACGAGGTGCTCATATTCGAGGCGGCGCCGACTGACGAGCCCACCGCGCAGCGGTCCGCCGCTGCGGCCGCCGGCCCGAACCGGGTCGAGCGGTTGTTCGACAACGTGGGCGTCACCAGCGGCGTTGAGTACGAGTCGGGCGATTTCGACGGCCAAGGCAACTCGTATTCGGCGGAGCAACTGGCCGGGTATGGGCTGGTGGCCGGCGAGGAGTTCTCGATCGACGGGTTGACGTTCACCTGGCCGGCGGCCGCCGGGACGGGGCAGCCGGACAACCTGGTCGCCGACGGGCAAGCCATCAGCTTCGAAGGCTCGGGCACCAGGCTCGGGTTCTTGTTGGCCTCGTCGGGGGAC
>JAIROU010000350.1 GCA_031257375.1 Bifidobacteriaceae bacterium | reverse complement strand
CCCTCAGGGTCCTCAACCAATCCCACCGGCTGGGCCTCGTCTGGCTATCCGACCAACATCCAGACACCTACCGCCAGGCCGCCTAAACCCGTCACACCACAAACGTGACGCACACCCCTCGGTGTCGGACCGGTCCAGTAAAGTCTGGATAGACAAGGCCCCAAAGGCGGAAGGAGCAGACGCTTGAGCGCGCGCGATTGGTTCGATTTGCTGTTCACCCGTCAGGCCGCCCCTGACACCCTGTGGATCTGGGGGAACTCGGCCCACCTGGTCTACCTGGTCATCGCCTTGGTGGCCGCGGTGATGTCAGTGTGGGCGCTGACCAAGGTCCCGCCGGACCGGCAGGACCGCGTCATCAAGTGGCTGGCCTGGTCCGTCTTCTCGATCTGGATCGTGCCGCCGGCGCTGATGTGCCTGTTCGACACCGGCGAGCGCTGGATCGACCACCTGCCGCTGCACCTGTGCACGTCCGCCTCCATCCTGATCCCGATCGGACTGCTCAAGCGCAACCAGGTGTTGCTGAACTTCAGCTTTGGGCTGTCCCTGCCCGCGGCGGTGGCGGCCATAGTCTTCCCGGGCGAGATGTTCCAGCACTTGAGCTCCTACTCGATCCACTACTTCTTGCACAACATTGGCCACATCTTGCCGATCGTTGCGGCCCTGGCCCCCATCGCGATGGGCTGGTGGCGGCCGAGTTGGCGCTACTACCCCGCCACCGTGGGCGTCGGGGTGGTCCTGATGGGCATCGCCTACCCGGTCAACAAGTTGATCGGCGCGATGACCCCGCGCGGCTCGAACTACTTCTTCGTCAACTGGCCCGAGCGGGGCACCCTGCTGGAGGTCTTCGGGGAGCTTTTCGGCCGCGCCATGTACCTGCCCGTGCTGGTTGTGGTGGCGGCCCTGGTGATGGCGGCGATGTTCGGAATCTGGAGCGCGGTGGCGGCGCTGGCCCACGTCGGCCCCGTCCGACAAGCCGTCCCGGCGATGTGAGCGGTCGTCCCGGTGGCGCGGTCGGCCGTCCCGGCGATGTGAGCGGTCGTCCCGGTGGCGCGTGCAGCCCTCCCGGCGGCCTCAGCGGTCGTCCCGGTGGTGCGGGCAGCCGCCGCGGCGGCGTGGGCCGGGGGTGGCATCGCGCGCTTGGTGGTATGCTTTTTCATGTTTTGCTGAAAGGAGCACACATGAATGACAAAAACACAGGTCGGGGGGCCTTCCCTTGGCAACACATCCCGGCGCCGGGCAAGATTTTCGGGGCCGCCACGGTCGGCGAGCGCGGGCAGGTGGCCATCCCGGCGGCCGCGCGCAAGCACCTGGCGATCAAGTCCGGCGACCGGCTGGTCGTCTTCGCCAACTCCATCACCGGCTCGCTGGTGCTGGTCAAGGCCGACGTCTTCGAGGACTTCGCGGACTTCTTCATGACCAAGCTGAACAAGTTGGGAGAGCACGCCGAGTCGTTCTTCGCCCAGTTCGCGCAGGCCGCCGACGATGACGCCGACGACGTCTCGGAGCCGCCGGACGACCCAGCGGCCGACTCAGCGGTCAGCCCTCGCGCGGACCCAGCGGCCAGCCCGGCGGGTTACCCTCTGGGGGACCCGGCGGACAGGCCCGCGGGCGATCACGCGGTGGGGCCGGCGGCGGCTTCCGGGCTCGGCCCTGAGGCGGAGCCGGCCGGCGCCGCGACGGCCGACGCGGCGCCGCCGGAACCTGCCGCTCCCATGGGCGCCGCTCCGGCGGCATCGGACGGCTGATGGCGGTTGGCGGCGGTCGGTACCTGGCGACGCTGCGGCTGGCGGTTCGCTTCACGGCCCAGCTGTGGTGGCTGGCCAAGACGGCCCGGCTGTTCTCTCACGAGCGGCAGATCGCCCGGCGGCGGCGCCTCTACCGGCGCCAGGCGCGGCAGTTCCGGGACTTCGCCACGGCCATGGGCGGGCTTGTCATCAAGGTCGGGCAGTTCATGTCGGTGCGGATCGACATGCTGCCGAAGGAGTACATCGATGAGCTGGGCCAGCTCCAGGACGCGGTCCCGGCGGTGCCGGGCGAGCAGATCGCGGCCGTCGTCGAGGACGAGTTGGGCGCGCCGCTGGGCGAGTTGTTCGAGACTTTCGACGCCCGGCCGATCGCCGCCGCGTCACTCGGCCAAGTCCACCGCGGCGTGCTGCCGGGCGGGGCCGAGGTCGCGGTCAAAGTGCTGCGCCCGGGCATAGAGAAACTGGTCGAGACCGACCTGCGGTCCTTGCGGTCCATCATGTCGCTGCTGGCGCGGTTCACGCATTTGCTGGACCAGATCGACTGGCAGGCGGTCTGCCAAGACTTCGAGGTCACTCACCGCGACGAGTTGGACTACATCAAGGAGGGCCGCAACGCCGAGGCCCTCCAGCGCAACCTGCTGCTCAACCCCCACGTCGAGGCGCCCCAGATCCATTGGAGCCACACCACCGCCAGGGTGTTGACGATGGAGTTCATGGGCGGGATCAAGATTGACAACCTGGCCGCCTTGGACGCCGCCGGGGTGGACCGCTCCGCCCTGGCGCGCGATTTGATGGAGTTGTACCTGCACATGCTGCTTCGGGACGGCTTCTTCCACGCCGACCCGCACCCCAGCAACATCTTTGTCCGCCCGGACGGGGTGATCCAGTTGATCGACTTCGGCATGGTCGGGGAACTGCCGGAACCGATGCGGGCCGGGTTCGTCCGCCTGGTCGGGTCCTTCTTCCGCCGCGACGCGGCGGCCGTCACCACGGCCCTGCGGGACCTCGGCTTCATCCTGCCCGGGGCCGACACCTCGGCCCTGGAGCGGGCGCTCATGCCCGTCATCGACACCACCATCGACGACCTGGTCGGGTTGTTCCGGGGGACCTCGTTCGTGGATCAGGTCCTGGCCGACGCCGGGGCCGGTCCGGGCAGGGCGGGCGGTCCGGGCGGGGCGAGCGCGCCCGGGGCTGGCGGGCCGGGCGGTCCGGGCGGTCCGGGCGGGGCGGGCGGTCCGGGCGGTCCGGGCGGTCCGGGCGCGCCCGGGGCCTCCCTGGACCAACTGCGCGAGCTCATCCGAACCCAGCCGGTCTGCCTGCCCGGCCAGGTCTCGTTCCTGGGCAAGGCGCTGATCACGGTCTTCTCCAACTGCTTCAAACTCGACCCGGCGGTCGATCTGGTCGACATCACCAAGCGCTGGACCGCCTCGCTGACCGGCCCGGCCGCCCTGGAGGCCCTCGACGCGGCCTGGACGGAGGCTTGGGACCTGTTGCGATCCCTCCCCGCCACGGCCCGCCGCCTGGTCTCGCTGGCCGAGAAGCTGGACACCGGCCACCTGGCCGTCTCGCTGACGCCCGACCAGTTCAGCCGCCTCGAATCCCTCCACCGCGCCCAGACCGATCGCCTGGTCCGGGCCGTCGCCGGCGCGGCGGGCCTGCTCGCTGCGCTGGCGCTGTGGCCGCGCCGGCGCCGCTGACCCCCTGCACCGGCCCCCAACTGCGCCCCCACCGCGGCGGCGGCCGGCCCCTGGCGCCTCGTCAGTTGAAGGCCGGAGCGGGCGGTTCAGGTTGTCAGCAGCCGGTCCACCACCATTTGGCGGAACTCCGGCGAG
>JAIROU010000311.1 GCA_031257375.1 Bifidobacteriaceae bacterium | reverse complement strand
CTCGCCGGCCGGGCGGGTGGTCGAAGTCGGGCTCAGCCAAGGAGCCATGCCGGTGCCGATCCCCTTGCTGGCGCTCAAAGAGGTGACCGTCCTCGGCTCGCGCAACCACCACGGCATCCCCGAAGCCCTCCAAACGCTCAACCGCCACCAGGACCAGGCCAGGCGATTGATCACCCACGTCTTCGACATCGAACAAGCCAACCAGGCCTATTCGATGATCGAAGCCCGCCAAGAACCGGTCGGCAAGGTCGTCTTCCGGATGCCGGCGGCCCAGACCAACGAAGCGAAGGCCAGCTAGAAAGGAATCATGATGGCCGACTACGAGAACCAATTCAAGGGACTGAACGCGGTGGTCACAGGCGGCGCCGACGGCATCAACCGGGCGATCGCCGAGGTGTTGGCCGAACGCGGCGCCGCCAAGATCATCATCGCCGATTACGACAGCTCGAGGGGGGTCGCCGCGGCCGCCCGGATCAGCGCCGACACCGCCGGCGAAGTCAGCTTCGCGGAGTGCGACGTCTCCAGCCCCGAGCAGGTCGAAGCCCTGTTCGCCACCGCCGACCAGGCATTCGGCGGCGCCCTGGACATCTTGGTGGCCGGCGCCGGGATCTGCCCCACCCGGACGATCCTCGACACGAGGGCCGACCAGTTCGACAAGACCATCGACATCAACCTGCGCGGAGTGTTCTTGTGCGCGCGAGAGGCCTACGCGCTGATGAGAGAGCGGCAGTCGGGGGCGATTTTGAACCTGGCCTCGATGTCGGCGCGGATCGGCGGGATAGCCGCCGGGGTGGACTACGCCGCCTCCAAGGGCGGCGTCGTGGCGATGACCAAGCAGTTCGCCAAAGTCATGGCCGCCGACGGCATACGGGTGAACGCCGTCGCCCCGGGGATCATCCGGACCAAGCTGACCAATGACGGGGCCGGCTACGACATCTCCGCCATCCCGATGAGGCGGCTCGGGGAGCCCGTCGAGGTGGCCCGGGTGGCGGCCTTCTTGCTCAGCGACCAGGCCTCTTACATAACCGGCCAGACCATCGACATCAACGGCGGCCAATGGATGTCTTGAGGCGGCGCCCGAGGTGAGCGCGGCGGCAGCGGACGGGGCGGGCGTCAGCCGCCGGTTCGGTTGGGTTTATTCGTCGCGAGGAAAGGAATCGGATTGATAAACCCGGCCATCAACCAGGCGCTCGCGGCCGAGTATCGCGGGCGCGGGCTGTGGGGCGACGCTTCGCTGCACGACTACTGGAGGCTGACGGTCCGCTCGGCCCCCGCCCGGGAGGCGGTCATCGACGCCCGGGGCAATCGCTGGACCTACGCCCAGGTCGAGGCCCGGGCGGCGGCCTTGGCCGGCCACCTGCGGCGGGCGGGCGTTGGCGCCGGCGACGCCGTCACCGTCCAACTGCCCAACTGGGCCGAGTTCTTGGTGGTCGACGTGGCCTGTCTGAAGCTGGGCGCGGTGGTCAACCCGGCGCTGCCGCAGCACCGGTGGACCGAGTTGACCCACCGGATCGACACCTGCGGCTCGACCGCCTTGGTGATGCCTGACCGGTTCCGCTCAATGGACTACGGCGACCTGGCGGCCCGACTGGCCGACCGGCCGTCAACCCTGCGCGCTGTTCTGGTGGTTGAGAACGAAGGCCCGGCCGACGGGCGGTTCACGTCATTTCGCCAAGCCATCGGCCACCAGCCGCTGCCGGCCGAGGAATGGGCGCCTGGGCGGGGCAGCGACGTCGCCGCGGTGTTGTTCACCTCCGGCAGCGAGGCCAAGGCCAAAGGCGTGATGCTGTCGCACGACAATGTCTTGTCCTCGGAACGGGCTTTCGCCTACGACCTCAACATTGGCCACGCCGACCGGATGTTCATGCCCGGCCCGGTCGGGCACGCCACCGGCTTCCTGCACGGCGTGACCATGCCCTATATGGTCGGCGCGACCTCGGTCCTGCTGGACGTCTTCAGCGGCGCCGCCGCCCGCGACATGATCGAATCCGAGCGCTGCACCTGCGCCATGGGCACCACCACCGTCATCCGGGAACTGTTCGACGCCTGCGACGAATCCGGCGCGCGGCTCAGCTGCCTGCGCAAACTCTGCTCCGGCGGGGCGCCGGTGCCGCGCTCGCTGCTCCGGCGGGCGCTGTCCTTCGGCATCCGGCTGCACTCGATCTACGGCTCGACCGAGAGCGCCCCGCACACGCTGACGCGCCCGTCGGACCCGGAGGAACGAGTCGTCGCCACCGACGGGCGGGCCGTCACCGGCACCGACATCAAAGTGGTCGATCCGGCCACGCGCGCCACGCTGCCGCCCGGCCGGGAAGGCGAGGAGGCCTCGCGCGGGCCGGCCGTGTTCCTCGGCTACCTGGGCCAGCCGGGCCTCACCGAGAAGGTCTTGGACCAGGACGGCTGGTATTACTCAGGCGACCTGGGAGTCTTGGACGAGTCCGGCTATCTGCGCATCACCGGCCGGATCAAGGACGTGATCGTGCGCGGCGGGGAGAACATCAGCGCCATCGAGGTCGAGGAGATCATGCGCGAGCATCCCGACGTCTACAACGTGGCCGTGGTGGCCATGCCCAGCCGCCGCCTCGGCGAGACCGGCTGCGCCTACGTCGTCCAACCGCCCGGCGCGCCGCCGCTGGAACTGGCCGAACTGCGCGCCTTCTTCAACAGCCGAGGGGTGGCCAAGTACAAGATCCCCGAGCGCATCGAGATTGTCGACGCCCTGCCCATGACGCCGACGGGCAAGATCCGCAAGGCCGAGTTGAGGGCGCGGGTCGCCGCCCGCCTGGCGGCCGAAGGCGAGTTGGCCGAAGGCGAACTGGTCGGCGAAGGCGCCGCCGGTGCCTGAAGCGCTCAACGGTTCGCAGGCGATAGCCCGCGCGGTGGCGCTCTGCCGCCCCCAGGTGGTGTCCGCCTATCCGATCTCGCCCCAGACCCAGATCATCGACGCGCTGGCGGCGGCGCAGGCCGGCGGCGCTTGGCCGGGCTGCGAGTTCATCCTGGCCGAATCTGAGATCTCCGCCCTGTCGGCGCTGATCGGCGCCGCGGCCGGCGGCGCCCGCACCTACACCGCCACCGCCAGCCAGGGCCTGCTGGCCATGGCGGAGGTCCTGCACAACGCCGCCGGGCTGGGGCTGCCGATCGTCATGACCGTCGCCAATCGCGCCATCGGGGCCCCGATCAGCATCTGGAACGACCAATCGGACGCCCTCAGCCAGCGCGACGCCGGCTGGCTCCAACTGTTCGCGGCCGATTTGCAGGAGGCGATCGACCTGCACGTCCAGGCCTACGCCATCGCCGCACGGGTGAATCTGCCGGTGATGGTCTGCGTCGACGGATTCGCCCTCACCCACAGCGTCGAGGTCGCCGACCTGCCGACCCAGGGACAGGTGGACGATTTCTTGGCGGCCGCCGCCCCGCCGCCCGCCCCCCGCCTCGAGATCGGGCGCCCGGTCACGCTCGGC
>JAIROU010000295.1 GCA_031257375.1 Bifidobacteriaceae bacterium | reverse complement strand
CCTGGACTGTAGGGCCGGCCGTGCCGGTCCGGGAAGAACGCGGCCCGGTCCGGCTGCAGGGCGGCGATCCGCCGGTCGTAGCCCCGCAAATACTCGAGCAGGTCCGGGGACATGTGCACGGTCCGGTCCTTGTGGCCTTTCGATTCGCGGACGAGCAGGCTCCCGGCGGCGAGGTCGGCGTCGCCTGCGGCCAGGCGCCTGGCCTCGCCGGGCCGCAGCCCGACGCAGTAGACAGTCCTGAACAGGGCCGGTATGACCAGGTGGCGGGGGCCGCCGTAAGGCGACGGCTGGATCGCGTCCGCGGCTGTGAACAGTGCCCGCAGTTCGTCGTGGGTGAACACGTGCGGGGTGTACCGGATCTTCTTGCCGGGGATCCCCGCCGCGATGACGTGCGCCTGGGCGCCGCAGCGGGCCATGTGCTTGCCGAATTGGCGGACCGGTGTTATCCGTCTCATCTGCCCGTTGACGTGCTCACCCGGCCTGGCCTGGGCCCATTCGGCGGCCATCTGGCGGGTCAACGCCGTTTCGCCTGGGTGGTGTTCGGCGCACATCTGGTCGAACGCCCGCAGGTGGCGTTCCGAGCAGGTGTACGGCAACCCCAAGGCGTGTTTGACGACCAGTAGCGACTCAATGTGCGGCGCCAGGCCGCTGGCCAGCCCGCTCATCGCCGTTCCCCCTGAGGCGGTTCGATCCCGGCGAAGTCGAGGCAGCATCCCCTCAAACGGGCCTCGTCGGCCGCTAGGTAGGGTTTCGCGGAGAAGGGGCTGCGGTGCCCGAGCGCGCCCGAGATCACCCCCAGCGGCGTCTCGTTCTCGAGCATCCGGGTCGCCAGGGCCGACCTGAACACCCGCATCCCGCGCCCCGAGCCCTCCGGGGACTTGACGCCCGCGGCTTTGAACGCCTTCGACGCCACATGGTAGAAGCCGCAATCAGGCGACAGGCCCGTGAACGGCGCCTTGGCGCGCAAGAACACCCGCCGGTCGGCGCTGGCCGGCCGCTCGTTCAACAGGTAGTCAGCTATCGCGTCGCCGACATCCGCGAGCAGTGGAACGGTCAAGGCCGCGCCGGTCTTGTGCTGGACAAGCGTGATTCGCGCCGCCTTCCAGTCGATGTCAGACAACTCCAATGCCACGATATCCACGGACCTCAGCCCAGAGCGCGCCCCCAGCAGCAGGACCGCCTTGCCCCTCCTGCCGGGTGGTTTCAACGGGTCCGGAACCGCTACCAGCGCCTCCACGTCAGCCTCCGTCAGCACGTTGACGGCCTTGGTCCTGCGACCCCGGACCGCGGGCACCGCGCGGGCCAACCCGGCCGTGCGCCCCGAACGGTCGAGGAAGGCGCAGAACGACCGCAGCGCGCTCACCGCGGTCCTCATGCTCCCGGCGTAGGAACCGGCCAGATCGGACAGCATGGCGGGAACATCCTTCCCGGACAGGTCCGCGCAGCTCCCCGAGCCCCGCCCCCGCGCCCAACGCAGCGCCCGGCGTGACACCACCGAATACAACTCGGCGGTCGCGTCGGCCAGATGGGAGCCAGACAGCCACGCCTCGTACTCCTCCCGCACCAGCCTCAGATCCGGGCCCAACGAATCGTTCGGGTGGACCCGGTCGGACTTGGACCACAGGTACACCCCAGTCTCAGCGACTTCACGAAGCACCAACACGGCCTTGCGGAACAGCCGGCGCTTCCACTCCTTGATCACTCCGTCGCGATGATCGCGGACGACCTTGTCGAGGAACGCATCCGCCTCTGCCCGACAGAAACGGGTCACCTGGCGCTCCAGGCAGAACGCCTCGAACCGGGACCAAGCCCACCGGTACTGCCAGACTGTCGACGCGGCTAACCCGAGACGGCCCACCTCTGTGTCCGCTTTGGCAATCAACTCGCCGATCGAAATATCCACTTCCCTGCTCACCTCCATAGATGGGAAACCAATGACGGTCAGCAACATAGGACAGCCCAGCGTTATCCCGAGGATCGGTTCACGGTCACGGCCCCGGCCAGGCTGAACGCCCGATCCTCGGGACCCGGGAATCCCCGGGATAATCGTTGTAATCCCGAACTCGGGATTACAACGACCAAGCCTGGATAGAATCGTTCTTCGGGCACCTCAAAGCCGAGAACCCCCACCTCGACACCATCTCAGACCCCGCCGAGATGCGCCGCGAACTGGCCGCCCTCAAAGACCGGTACAACCGGGTCCGCCTCCACGAAGCGATCGGCTACGTCACCCCCGAAGACGAACGCCAAGGACGCGGGCCGACCCTGCGCAAAGCCCGCCAGGACGGCCTACAAGCCGCCCGCCGGAACCGGATCGCCACCAGGCGCGCCGAACAACAAGATACAATCAGATCGGGCCAAACCAATGGTGGGAATTGAAACGCCAACTTGGTCAATTATTTCAGATACGGCGCGCTGGCTAAATAACGTGGAACAGCCTGGCTAAATAGCGTGGAACAGCCTGGCTAAATAGCGTGGAACAGCCTGGCTCAATAACGTGGAACAGCCTGGCTCAATTTCGAGGCGAACGACAGGTCGGCCCGGCAAGCTGATTGCGAAAGCGTTCAAGGCCGGTATCGACACCGTCGAGGCGAAACCCCCGGCCAGGAAGAACCGGACAGCCGGGGTAAGTCCGATGTGATCGACGCAGAAGCCGCAGCCCGGTCCGTCCTGGGGGTTGAGGCCGACTGCCTGCCCAAACCCAGGACCACCGCCGAACACCACGCCGAACTCCAGTTCTGTCCGCTCGGAGGCGGCGTTCGCGCGCCTGGCCGGGGTCGTCCCAATCCCCGCGTCGTCCGGCAACACCGTCCGTCACCGCCTCTAACCCAGGGAGGACCGGAAACTCAACCCCGCCCTCCACAT
>JAIROU010000285.1 GCA_031257375.1 Bifidobacteriaceae bacterium | reverse complement strand
GATCGGGCCGCTGGCCCGCGAGGACGGCGCCGAACTGGCCCGGCGGTTGGCCCAGGACCCGGATCTGGCCGGGCGCGTCCGGCTGCGCGGCCGGGTGCCGCCGGAGCGGGCCTGGGCCTCGGCCAGGGGGGCGTGGGCCGGGCTGGCGCTGTTGGACCAGACCCCCGCCTTCGGCCGCTCGATGCCGTCCAAGGTCTACGAGTACCTGGCCTGCGGCCTGCCGGTCATCACCACGCCGCTGCCCAGGCCGGCCGCCCTGATCCGCCAGACCGGCGCCGGCGCCGTGGTCGAGGACGCGGTCGGTGCCGCCCGCGTGCTCCGCGCCTGGCAGTCCGATCCGGCCGCCTACCGCCAGGTCCGCCAGGCCGCCGCCGCCGCCCGCGCCCAGGCCCTCGCCCAGCCCGACGAAATGGCTGCCTTCGCCCGCCGCGTTCAGTCCCTGGCCGGCCAAACCGGCTGATCCCTCCGAGGTCGGCAGAGACGGTCCAGGATTTCCCAGTCCCGCGCGCCGGGATGAGCCAGGGAGGTCCGTCTCAAGAGACTGTCAATCATGGAAACAGCAGCATCCGCCAGGGTGGATCATGCCCTGCGCCGGTCGCTTGGCCCGCCCGCCGCCATCGCCCTGGTTTGACGGTCGGCCTCTTCCAGGTCCAGCATCTCCTTGACCCGGTCCGGCTCAATCAGCATTCCGCCAGAGCCGGCCGCAACGTCCCGGATGGAGAAGCCCGGATCTTGCAGGCGCTGCTTCAGATAGGTCCGCAACGCCTCGTCAAAGACCGAGGTCAGCGTGCGCCCCTCATTCACAGCCAAGTGCTTGGCCTGCTTGTAGATCGCGTCGTCGAGAACCAGTGTTGCGCGCATCCGGGAAATCATACAAAGAAGAGACGCGAATGTGCAGAGGTTGCGGAAAGGGCGGTCAGATGACGGCATCGGCGGCCCGACCACAGTCTGATCTCGGGGCGGGCTGCCGGGCGCCGCGCCCCGCCCGCTGGTGGCTTGTCACCGCTACGGCGAGGCGCGGGGCCGGCGTTTCGCGGACATCGCAATCTGAGGCATGCGTGGTCGTTCCCGGACATGTTAGGTGACGCATGACGAGGGCTTGATAACAGTTATTAGGGAACTGCACCCTTGACCGATGATCTCCGCAGAGCTGGGCAAGCCGCTTGAGACGTTCGTAGAACAGCTCGTCGCCACCGGCCGCTACGGATCCAAGAGCGAGGTGCTGCGAGAGGGAATCCGCCTGGTCCAGGACCGAGAGGCCCGCCTGCACGCGCTGCGGGCGCTGGTCGAACCCGCCATCGCCGAGGCAGACGCCGACCTGACGCGCGACGCCGCAGACGTGTTCAACCAACTGGAGTCACGCTACAGACAAATGGCGACGGCAGATAGATGACCGCCCGAATCACTCGTTTGGCCGAGCAAGATCTGCCGGAAATCGGCGACTACATCGCCCGAGACAAACCGGAACGCGCCTTGTCTTTCATCGCCGAACTGAGGGCTACGTGCGCCGGGCTCGAGACGTTCCCAGAAGCTCATCCGGTGGCCGACGGCTTGGAGTCAGTCGGCGTCCGGCGCCACGCCCACAAGCGCTACGCCGTCTATCACCGCGTCCGAGGCGGCAAGGTCGAACTGTTGCGAGTCCTCCATCAGAGCAGAGACCATCTTGCGGCGTTCGGCTGATCAACCTGTGCCCAGCCTCGCGGCTTCCCTGCCTCGGCATAGCCAAGAAGCCGACGGTCCCCGGGTTAGGGGACTGGTCGGGGCGCTATTCGGGGGCCGGGTCCGGGCCGCGGGTCTCGAGGATGCTCTGCAGACGCCTTGGCGGACACCCCGACCGGCGTTCTGCCAGCCGTCGTGACGGCCGCCGATGCCGTTGGCTCGCCTGGATCTTCCGGCGCCGGCGCCACACCGGACGTTGCGGGAGTCTTGGCACGGCATCGTGCACCGACGGGAAAACCAGGGCTGGTGGCGGGCGCTGGCCGGTTTGCGCGGGCGGCATGGCAACGAACCCCCGGTGACTTCACGGCCGTGCGGCTAGGCTGGTGGCGTGAGTGAGCAGCAGGCCACAGCGACCTGGGTGTTCTTCATGCTCGGAGCGGCGCGGGCCCGCCTCGGGATGACCAGCCAGGCTTTTGCCCGGTTCGCGCTGGAGCGGGGCATGATGGCTTACCTGTTTGAGCACCACGATCTCCTCCACTACTACGACAACGAATACGTCGTGGACGACCTGCTGGCCCACCTTGGCCCGGAGCGGGCGGGCGGCGGGGCTGATCGTGATCGGTGACTTGCTCTATCACGGCTCTTCGGACAAGGTCGAGACGGTTGACCTGGCCCGCAGCGCGCCGAACAAGGATTTCGGCGCCGGCTTCTACACGACCACCGAACTTGGTCAGGCCGAGGCGTTCGCGCGGCTCAAGGCGAGGAGAAAGTCTGCGGGCGCCGGGTGGGTCAGCGTCTTCCGCCTCGGGGAAACACGTGGGCTCCGGGTGAGATCCTTCGCCAGGTCCACCGCGATCAGGCTGCTCTTGTCGCAAAGGCTGCATGATCAAGTGTTTTTCGGGACACCCCAGGCCGTCGCAGCCCTGGAATTTGTCGAGGTCAGACATGTTCGTGTTGACTGACGAGGCGATCGAAGCCGGCATCCACACGATCAGCGGCTTCATCGTGGCGAAGGCTGCGGAGAGACTGGGGCTGCCGGTCGCGGCCGTGGCCGAGTTGTTCTACGCCTCCGAGGCGTAAGCCCAATTGGCCGATCCGGCGACCGGCCGCTACTGGGACTCCCTGCCCGAGTTTCTCGAGCTCTTCCTCGCCGAAGCGCGCGGCGCGGACGCCGCCTGAGCCCGCGCGGGATGGCCCCGGCCGGGCTGATCCCCGGCTGCGTCTGATTCGGCCTGGCCATTGCGGCCGCTGTCCTCTTCTTCGCGCTGGCCGCCTCATTGGGGTGAGCCCGCCAGCGGCTCCTCGGTCAATTCCTGCCAGAACTGGCGCCATAAGCTAGTCGGCAACGCCGCGAGAAAGGCAGCCCCATGCCATCTGTCCCCCCCGCTATTAGTGGCTGGGAACCGGTAGACCGCCCAGGCCAGGGTTTTGCGCCCGCCAGCCCGGCGTTCGCGGCGCCAGTTCCGGCTGTCGCGCCCCAGCCCCAGCCGCCTTTCGCGCCCGATGCCGTGCCCGCCGCTTTGGCCGAGGCTCCGCTCCCAGCCGTCCCGGCTTGGCCGGTTGGGGCGCCTCCCAGCCCGGTCCCGTTGGCGGCAGCGGACTACCCGCCTGGTGAGGCCGATGCCGCGCGGCGGTTGGCCGACCCTGCCCTGGACGCGGCGGAACTCCAAGCCATCGCCGGGGCCTTCCCGGCCCTGCTGCCCCAGGTCGCGGTCCACCCGCAGCTATACCCGGAACTGCGCGCCTGGCTCGAATCCCTCGGCCGCCCGGACGTCAACGCCGCCTTCGCGGCCCGGGCGTGGCAAGCGCCTGCGGGCGCGGCGGCCCCGGAGGCTCTGGCGGTGCCGGCCGATCCGGCGCGCTTCGGCCGGCCAACCCAAGAAGCCGTCCCATACCTGGCCCAGCAAGCTGGGCCGCCGGCCGGCTCTTCGGCATCTGGCCCCGCCGCAGTCGGCGCCGCCGCCTTTGCTGCTCCTGAGCCCTCGCCGCCGGCGTTCGCCGCGCCCCAGCCCCCGGGCCTGTCGCCCGACCGGGCCGGGGCGCCTCAGGGTCGAGGTCCGCGCCGAGCGCTGACCGTGATCGGCGCGGCCCTGCTGAGCCTGGCCACCCTCCTGTCCCTGGCCTTCCCAGTGGCCGCCCGGGTCTACGCCTCGAACGCTGTCGAGGCCATCCCCAACGCCAACGCGGGCGAACCGGCCAGCCCCGGCGCCGACGGCGACCCGGCCGACCCAGACGAGCCCGCCGCCATCGAGTTTGACGACTCACTCCCCAGAGACATGGGCATCAGAAACCTCCCCATCCTGAGCGACTGGGCCATCGAACAATGGGAAACCGGCGACCTCGAAGCCGCCATCCAAGCCGCCGGCGAACGAGCCTTCGGCGACACCTGGAACCAAATCTGGTCCGCCCCGAGGCCCCAATATGACTGGTATAGCTGGGACGGCGAATCGCAACGCATGGTTGTTCCCGCCCTTGAGGCCGCAATTGGCACGTTGGGCACAGGTGCCGAATCCGATCTCTTAGACCTCGGCGGCTTGTTGACGCTGGCTGCCGGAGCCGAGTTTAGCGATAGTTCACCAGCTAGCTGGGACCAGGGGCACCTCGCCACCTATGCGGTCGCGCTGAGCCAGGCGGCGGCCGCTCACTTCGGATCGTGCGACGCCAACCTGGCGGCCGCCCACGCAACCAGCTTGATCCGAAGCTGGTCCTGGGAACACACCGCGAGTCTTTACCAGGATGCAATCACGCTGTGCCCAGGAGATGCCACGCCGCTGGTCGAACGGGCACGGGCGGTAATAATGACCATGGACACGCTCGAGCACTGGTGGGGCACGCCGGACACGGACTTGGTTACCGAGCATATCTCCGAACTAGTCTCGGCGGTCCCCGATGTGGCCGCCGCGCACGCCCTAGCAGGCGACGCCTTCGCTTGGCTTGCCCTTCGAACAGACTTAGGCCCATTCAGCGTCAAGCATTTCCAGGAGCAGGCCGTCGCCTCCTACCGCCTTGCTGCGAGCCTCTCCTCCGAACCCGCTTTACGGCTTGCCCTGGCCCAAGCCCAGTTGGTGGCGGGAAGCCTAGACGAGGCAGCCGAGTCCCTTGCCGCACTGCCGCCGGATGTGGCGCCAAGATCCTCTGATTCTCTGTCCGCAGCCATCGCGGCAGTTCAGGGAGACGCGGCCGGTGCGCTCGAACTGGCCGACAATGCAAGCCAAGCTGAAGATCCCCCTGCCCCAATCATCATGTCCGACCTATCGATTGAGTGCGAAATCTACTCCCGCTCGCCGCCATTCCAAACTCTTCCAACGGGTGCCAGAGTCGGGCTGATACTGGATCTCTCGGGGTGCGGCGCCGCAGAGATGGTGGAAGACTTGGGCTTCACGCCGACTTATCGGACCAGCCTGGACACCAACAATCCCAGGGCCGTTCCAATTCGCGACAGCACAACTCCTACGAGCCTGAGAGAGTATGCGGCCCTGGCTGCGGATTGGCAGGCTGGGCGTCAGTGGTGCGACCAAGGATCCTCGAGCACCGCCATCTGCGCAGCGATCTACAACGATGGCCAGATTGGGGCTATGACTGCTCAGTCGGCCGACGCGGTCCAAGAAGCGATGCAGGACCTCATGCGGCGATGGGGTCTGCTCGACCGCGCCTTGGCCTGGAATGAGGCCTGGACCAAGAGTGCCCCGAACGAGCCAAGGGCTTGGGAACGCCTCGGAGAAGTCAAGTTCCTTCTGGGGGATTGGGCGGGAGCCGCCGACGCCTCCGCCCAAGCAGTCGACCTCTACACCAGTCGCTCGGCAGCCGACGTTTCCTTTTTCCGAGAACTCGACGCCGCAACCGGTCCCGGTTGGGCGCTGCTCCGCCGGGCCTCAGCGGAGCGCCAGCGCGGCAATCACGAGCAGGCCATTGCCATCCTCGAACAGGCCGGTCCGGCCCAACTCTCATTCAACGGTTCTTCGACCGACGCGGCTGGTGCGGACCTGCAGCTGGTACAAATGTACGCAGCGCTCGAGCGAGGGCTAGCGGCATACGCTCAAGATGACCCGGCAGAAACCGCTTCAGCGATGGGTGATTCGATCTCCGCCCGCAACGCCCTCAACGAATCGTTCAGCGCTGAGGATCCTGTTGTGACTGGAGCGCAGGAACAGGCGCTTAGTTTGGCGTATTTCAAACTGGGGGATTTTCAGGCGGCGCTGGATTGGGCGAACCTGGCGTTGGAAGCTGATCCGTATTCGCCCTTGTATCAGGAGGCGGTGGCTGACGCTCAGCGGGCGTTGGCTGGCGAAGCCGAACCCGAGGAAGGCGACAACGACCCGGACAACAGCGGCGGGGGCAGCGCTGAGGTGACGGGGGAGCCGGGGGGCGACCCGGCGGCATCGGGCGCGGCTGGCAACGAAGACGCTGGGAGCGGTGGCGGGGACAGCCGGGCGCAGTTGATCGCGGCTTACGAGGCGGCCCTCGAGTTGGATCCGACGTTGTTCTCGTCGTGGAACAACCTGGGGGTGTTGTTGGCCCAGGAGGGGCAGGAGCAGGCCGCCGTCGATGCGTTCAAGCGGGCGATCCGGGCGGTCCCGGATTACGGCTACGCCTGGTTCAACCTGGGCGCTGTCGAGGCGGGCAGGCCAGGGTTCGAGGCGTTCCTGATCTCCCAGGGGGCGTTGGGGAAGGCCGCCGCGATCGACCCGTCGTGGAAGGGCAAGGACCCGGTGCTGACGTTTGACGACGAGGTTTACCAGTCCGGCCTGGACGTGTCGAAGCCGATCCCGGATGGCTGGCGCCTCGCGCAGACTGTCCGCGCCAGCACTCCGGCGATCACCGCCGGGCTGGTCTTGGTGCTGGTGCTGCGGCTGGGCAAGGAGATCGGAGCGGCGTTGTTCACCGAGCGGTTCGCCAGGGGAGCGATGCGGCGGGGCTCGCGCCGCCGGCGCCTGGGCGCGTTGGCGGCGCCGCGCTGGCCCGCCGTGGTGACCGCCGCCGTCTCCCTGGGCGCGCTGTTGTGGGTGACCGGCGCGGACGGGTGGCGCGAGGCCGCGCTGGTCGGGCTGGCGGTGGCCACGTTGCTCGGCTGGCACGCCCTGGCGCCGCGGTTCCTGGCCGCCGGTCGGGCCGCCCGCCACCGGTCTTTCCCGCTGGCGTCCCTGGTGACAGCCGCCTTGGCGCCGTTCGGCTTGGGGTTCGCCCCGCCGGCGCCATTGGCGGACGATGCCGCCCAGCCGGTTTCCGCCCGCCGGGCCGGGATCGCCGCGGTCGGCCTGGCAACCATGGTGTTCGCGGCCGTGGCGGTGGCCACCGCCGTGCCGACCGCCAGGGCCGCCGCCGTGGCCGGGGTGCTGATCATCTCCTCGGCCATGGTCCCGTTCCACCCCCTCGACGGCGCCCGCATCCAAGCCAAGAAATGGGCCGAATGGGCCATCACCCTGACCCTCCTCGCCGCCACCGCCGCCGTCGCCCTGACCTGGCTCTGATCGGCTGGTTAGCTAAACCCCCCGCCTACTCCGGCGGCCCGGGGGCGGCGCCTCGCCGCGCCCACGGGTCTGCTCTTGGGCGCCACCCAGCGGCAGGCCCTCCGCCCCCGGACGCACCACGCCCGACCCGTCCTCGCTGCGGCGCGGAGTTCAGGAACAGCCTCCAACACCAGCGCCTAACGCGACGCGCTGTTCTTGCGTACAATGTGCATATGAGTGCAATACGCTTCATTTGGGATGAGGGCAAGGCGTCAGCCAACCTCGCCAAGCACGGCGTCGCATTCAGCGAGGCGCGCACCGTCTTCTTCGACCCGCGCGCCCGCTTGGTCCCCGACCCAGACCACTCGTGGGACGAAGACCGATTCGTGATACTGGGTTTGAGCGCCGCGCTGCGCCTGCTGGTGGTCTGCCACTGCTACCGCGAGGCGCGGGGCCAGATCAGGATCATATCCGCCCGCAAAGCAACCAAAACCGAAAGCCGTGCCTACGGAGACTGACATGCGCGAAGAATACGATTTCACCACCGCAACGACCAACCCCTACGCCAAGCGCCTGCGCAAGCCGGTCACAATCCGTCTTGATGTGGACACAATCGCCTACTTCAAGGCCCAGGCCGCCAGCACCGGCATCCCATACCAGACACTCATCAACCTGTATCTCGCCGAGTGCGCCGCCAACCAGCGCCGGCCCGCCCTCGCCTGGACCTGACCAACCGGCCGCCGGCCGCACCGGCGGCCGGGAAGGCTGAGCCCTCGCCTGAGCCTGCCGGCGCAGCGGCAGGATTGTTGGAAAATCGTACTTGGGAGGGTTTGATGCC
>JAIROU010000229.1 GCA_031257375.1 Bifidobacteriaceae bacterium | reverse complement strand
GACCTGCCCGGCCCGCTTCACCGACAACAACGCCCGCGCCATCACCCGGACCAGCGCGGCCACCGGCAAGGCCGCCGCCACCGTGAATTCGGCCGTCGCCGGGCAGTGCGTCATCACGGCCACCGCCCTGATCGGCGGGGTCGAGGCGGCCGTCCCCGGCTCGCCCAAGCTGCTGACCTGGATCGATTCGGAGGTTGACGCGGCCAAGTCCGGCTTCGCGGTGTCCACGGCCGAGGTCGTGGCCGACGGCCGGGCGACCGGCGCGGTCCGGGTCCGGCTGGTCGGCCAGGGCGGCGACCCGGTGGTCCAGGCGGCCGACACCGTCACCGCCACCGCCGCCGCCGATTCGGGCCTGACCTTCACCAAGTTCGCCCACCTCGGCGACGGCCTCTACGAGGCCGCCTTCAGCGGTCTGAAGTCCGGCCTGAAGGCTGTCTCGGTCGAGGCGGCGGGGCAGTCCATCGGCGTCGAGGCGGACGGCAATCGGTTCGCCCGCATGGTCGCCGGACCGGCCGTGGCCGGGGCCTCCTGGCTGGTCGAGCCGGACGGCGCGGCGGTGGCCGACGGCCGGTCGCCCCTGCCGATCAAGGCCCGCCTGTTCGACGCCCAAGGCAACCCGGCCGCGGCCGGGTCGGTCGACTTCACCATCCCGGCCGGCACGGCGGCGGTCGGCCAGGACGGCCAGGCCGAACAGGCCGGGCCGGACGGCGCGACGGTGGTGACCGCGCCGATCACCGCCGGCTGGGCCAGGATCGACCTGACCTCCACCCTGGCGGACACCCACTTCGTCACCGCCATGATCGCGGGCCGGGCCGTCAACCTGGTCAAAGACGCCGCCGAGGCCGCCCAAACGGCCGACGACGGGCGGGCCAGGGCGGTCTTCGGGGCCGGCCCGGCGGCACAGGGCAAATCGGTCCTGACCATCCCGACGGCCGGCCCGGACGGCCTGACCGCCAAACCGGTCGGCGGCGAGCAGCAGCACGTCGCGCAAGTGGCGGTGGCGGACGCCGAGGGCAACCCGGTCGGCCCAGGGGCGGCCGAGGTGGTCTTCCGCTGGAGCTACACCGACAACCGGGGCGTCGCCCGGGCGGGCTCGTCGGCCCCGGCGCCGACCGGCCCGGACGGCCTGGCGACCTGGCCGTTCGACTCCCTGTCGGCCGCCGTCTGGACGATCGAGGCGCGGATCGTCGGGACCGGCCAGGACGTGACCGGCTCCCCCAAGACGGCCGTCTTCGAGGCCGGCCCCTTCGACGCGCGGGCCACCTTGGCCACCTTCGCAGTCGACTCGTCAGACAAGAAGGCCGACGGGGTGGCCTCGGCCTGTGCCAAGATGCAGGCGCGGGACCAGCTCGGCAACCCGATCGAGGGCGTCGACCTGGGCTTCGCGCTCGACTACCAGGCCAAGAGCGGCCCCCTGTTCGACGACGCCCGGACGGGCGCCAAGACGGCCGGCCGGACCTCCGGCCCGGACGGCTGGGCGCAGGCGCAGATCTACTCGCTCTGGCCGGGCGACTTCGAGGTCAGGGGCGCGGCCGGCGGGGCGACCACCCCGGCCCTGGAGGTTCGCTTCTCGAACGCCGCCGCCGAGCCCGGCACGTCCAGCTTCGCCGTCGCGGCCGACCGGTCGAACAGCGCCTATCCCAAGGCGGTGGCCGACCAGGCCGAGTCCTACACCGCCACCGTCACCCTGCGCGACGCCGCCGGAACCCCCCTGAACAGCGCCGGGGCGACCGTCCATCTGACGCCGCGCGACATCCCCGGCGCCGGCGAGGCCCAGTTCAACCTCGTCTCCGGCGGGTCCGGCCAGGGCCAGGCCCAGGTCAAGCTGACCGCCGCCAAGGCGGGTTTGTGGGATGTCACGGTCAAGATCGGCAACGACCTGGTCGGCACGGCCGACGATGCCGCCGTCAAAGTGGCGACGATCGAGTTCGTGGCCGGGCCGCCGGACCTCGACAACCCGCAGACCCGGCTGATCTCGCCGGTCAGCCCGGCCAAGGCGGACGGCGCCGAGGTCCAGGCGGTCCGCGCCGAGGTCCGCGACGCCCGCGGCAACCCGGTGATCGGGCAGACCGTGGTCTTCGCCGTCCCGGAAAAGACCCAGGCCCAGGCGTCCGGCTCGTCCGCGGTGGTGGTCGGCCCGGCCGAGTTCGAGGCCGACACGGCCGACGGGACCGGGGCGCTCCCGGCCGGGACGGCCGAGTTGAGGTTGGTGTCGACCAAGACCGGCGCCCGCCCGGTGACGGCCAAGATCGGTTCCGATGCCGTCAAGGCCGGTTCGCCGGCCCAGGTGGTGTTCGTCAACGCCGACTTGGCGGCCGGGCGCTCCGAGTTCGTCATCCCGACCGCCGGCGCCCCCAAGACCGTGGTCAGCCAGTCCCACACGCCGCAGGTGACTTTGAGGGACGCCTCCGGCAACCTCTACACCCCGCCGGTGGCGGTGCAGTTCTACTACCGCCTCTCCGGCGCGCCCGATTGGCAGACCGGCGCCCTGGTCAACAGCCAGGACGGGATCGCGCTGTGGCCGGACTTCTCGGTCCGGACGGCCGGGACCTACGAAGTCCGCGCCAACACGGCGGCCGGCCAGGTGCCGGACGCCGAGACCACCCGCCAGGCGGTCTTCCAGGCCCAGGACGCCTCGGCGGCGCACTCCGAATTGACGGCCTCGTCCGGGGCGGTGCTGCCGAACGGCCGCGACACGCATCTGGCGACCGCCCGGGTCCGCGACGCGCTCGGCAACCCGGTCGAGGGCGAGTGGGTCACCTTCGAGTTGCCTGAGGGCGACCCGTCCCAGTTCACCGGCCCCTGCCAGGGCAAGACCTGCCGGGTGGCGACCGGCCCCGGCGGCGGCGCCGCGGCGCAGGTGGTGGCCTCGGACGTGGTCACCACGACGATCGCCGCCAGCTTGGCCTCCGGCCTGATCGACAGCGCCGACCTGGTCTTCGAGGCCGGGGCGGCCAGCGCCGAGCAGTCGTCTTGGCAGATCGCGCCGCAGACCGCGCTGGCCGCTGACGGCCGCGCCGCCTTCGCCGCCACCGTCCAGGTCAATGACGCGGACGGGCGCCGCAAGGCCGGCGCCATAGTCGGCTTCGCCGTCCCGGCGGCCGTCGCCATCACCGAGGCCGGGCCTCACCAGACCGGCGCCGATGGCCGCCTGACGGTCCACTTCACGGCCACCCGGGCGGGCGCCTACACGGTCAACGCGCTCATCGGCGCCGCCCCCATCGGTCCGGCCGACCAGGTGATCACCTTCACCGCCGGGGCTATCGCGGCCGACCAGGACAAGACCTTCCTGACTGCGCCGGCCAGCCCGGCCACGGCCGACGGCCAGGCCGAACAGGTTGTCACGGCGACGCTCCGGGACGCCTTCGGCAACCCGGTCGACGGCGCCCAGGTCAGGTTCGCCGTCCCGGCCGGGACCGCTTTGGCCCAGGGGGCGGTGGCCGATGCCGTGACCGACGCCCGCGGCCAGGCCCGGCTGACGCTGGTGTCGACCCGGGCGGGCGAGTACCCGGTCACCGCCGAGGCCCGGCGGACGGCCGAGGACGCCTGGACGGCGATCGCCGGGGGCTCCCCGGCGGCGGTCCGGTTCGTCGCCGGGCCGGTCGATCTGGCCCAGTCCTGGCTGTCGAAGGACCCGGCCGGGCCGCTCCCGGCCGGGGGCGACCAGGTGTACACCCTGAAGGTCGAGTTGAAGGACCGGCACGGCAACCCGATCAAGGTCGCGGACACGCCAGTCGAGTGGACCCTGCGCCCGCTTGGACCCGGCGGCCAGCCGGCCGCCTCGCCACCGCCGCGGGTCTTGCGCCGCTCGACCGACGCCGATGGCGTGGCGACGGCCGCCTTCACCACCACCCGCGCCGGCCTGTGGCGGGCCGAGGCGTCGATCGGCGCCGGGCAGATAGTCGGCGGGTCGCCGCTGTCGCTGGCCTTCGCGGCCGGCGCCGCCAGCGCCGAGTCGTCGCGGCTCCAGACCACCGTCAACACGGTCCTGGCCAACGGCCAGGCCGAGCATTCCGCCTGGGTGGTGGTGCGCGACTCCAACGGCAACCCGGTCACCGGCCAGGCGGTCCAGTTCGAGGTCGCACAGGGCGCGGCGGGAGTGGAGGGGCCGACGCTGGCCCCCGAACTGGGCGCGGTCGTCTCCTGCGACACGGCCGCCGCCGAACCGCCCAGTTGGTGCGACCAGGACGGCAAGGCGCTGGTCGCAATCCGGTCGAAAGAGCCCGGCTCGTTCGCCGTCAGCGCCCAGGTCGAGGGCCGGGCCGTGGCCGAGTCCCCGGCCCAGGTGTCCTTCGACGCCGGTTGGCCGAGCGCCGCCGACTCGCGCTGGTCCCTCACACCCGACCCGGCGGCATCGGCGGACGTCCAGGTGACGGCCTCGGGCGACCCGTCCGACGCCTACACCTTGCGCGCGACCGTCCAGTCGGCCTCGAAAATCTTGGTGCCGGGCGCGCGGCTGCGCCTGACCGGTCTGGACACGGCCAACGTCGCGATAGTCGAGGCGGGCGGGGTCGAGGGCGTGACCGGCGCGGCGACATCGGACAACTACGGCTTCCACACCTGGCGGCTGTACTCGGCCAAGGCCGGCGTCTACACCGGCTCGGTCGAGGTCAACACCGGCGGCGACACCTGGGTGGCGATCGCGCCCCAGGCCTTCACCCTGCGCTTCGGCGCCGGGACCGGGCTGGCGGCCGAGTCGTGGCTGATCAGCCCGGCCGGACCGGCCACCGCCAACGGCTCGGACACCCTCGGCGTGCGGGCTCACCTGCGCGACGCCAACCAGAACGACATCGACGCCGGAACGGCCGTGTTCACCGTGCCGGCCGGGCTGACGGCGCTGGTCGGCGGGGCAGGCGGCATCGGCGGCGGGGCTGGCGGCGCGCGGGAGGTGGTCGGCGGCGACGGCGTGACCGTGGCGGCGCCGATAACCGCCGGGTACGCCTCGGTGGCCTACAAAACCACCGCCGCCGGGGCCTACACCATCAGCGCCTCGCTCGGCGGGGCGGGCGTCCTGGCGGTCAAGGACAGCCAGGAGCGGTCGGTCGTGGGCACGGACGGCCGGGTCGGGCTCGAGTTTGTGGCCGGGACGGCGGCGGCCGGATCCTCGGTCTTGAGCGTCCCGACGGCCGCCGGCGGGGCCGTCAAAGTGGCTGACGGCCAGGCGGCGCACCGGGCTGAGGTCCTGGTCAAGGACGCGCACGGGAATCTCAAGGCCGGGGCGGCGGTCATGTTCCGCTACTGGCCGCAAGGCCATTCCTCGGCCGACGACCTGGTCGAGAAGACCGTCGCGGCCGGTGACGACGGCATCGCCGCCATCGAGTTCTCCTCCCGGCGGGCGGCCCGGTTCACCGTCCGGGCCTATGTCATGGGCGCCGAGGTCCAGGCCTCGCCGCAGTCGGCCGATTTCACGGCCGGGGACTTCTCGGCCGAGGCGACCCTGGCCTCGTTCGCGGTCCAGACCACCACCGCCCTGGCCACGGGCGCCCAGCCGCTGTGGGCGCGGATGCGGGCGACCGACGCCCAGTCGAACCCGCTCAAGGGCGTGCGGCTGGGCTTCAGGGTGGCGGCGGCCGGCGACGGACCGGTTTTCACGCCGCTGGCCGAGGGCTTGAAGGAGGTCTGGGGCGTCTCCGGCGACGACGGCTGGGCGACCGTTAACTTGGTCTCGGAGTTCGAGGGGGTGTTCCCGGTGGTCGGGCTGGTCGAGGCGGCGGCAGGGGTCGAGGCGACCGCGCCCCAGAACGTCAGCTTCGCCAATGACGCGGCCTCGCCCGAGCGGTCCTGGTTCACCGTCGCGCGCGACCCGGCCAACCGGGGCGACCCGGCCCGGGCCGACGGCCAAGACTCCTACCAGGTGGTCGTCAACTTGCGCAACGCCGACGGCCGCCCGGTCAACGCCGTCTCGGCGGCGGTCAAGGTGGTCGGGCCGGGCCGGGCCAGTTCGCACACGGTCACTTCGGCGCGGATCGACGGGCAGTCGGGGACCGCGACTTACACACTGACCTCGCTGAAGGCCGGGACCTTCGACGTGGCGGTCGAGTTGGGCGGCGACCGCCTGACCGCCGATGCCGCCGGGTCTGCCCGGAAGTCGGCCTCGGCCAGGTTCACGGCCGGTCCGGCGGCGGCCGGCCAATCGCGCCTGGAGGGGCCGGAAACCGGGTCCGCCAAGGCCGACAGCCGCGAGCAACAACTGGTCAAGGCCCATGTCCGGGACGCCAACGGCAATCCGGTGGCGGGCGCGACGGTCGAGTTCGCCATCCCCGCGGCGGTCACAGCGGTTGACCCGGCCAGCGGCTCAGGCGGGCAGACGGGCGGCTCGGGCGGACGGCCCGGGCAAGCCGGGCCGGGCCAAGTCGCGGCCGTGACCGACCCGCTCGGCGTGGCGACCCTCGCCCTGGTCTCCGCGACCAGGGGCAGCTACGAGGTCACGGCCAGCCTCGACGGCCAGCCGATCACCACCGGCAGCCCGGCCCTGGCCGTCTTCACCAACGCCGACGTCTCAGCCGGGCGCTCGCAGTTCACCATCCCCACGGCCGCGATCGCCAAGACCGTCCGCTCGGAGTTCCACACCCCGACGGTGGCCTTGTTCGACGCCTCCGGCAACGCCTACGTCGATCAGATCGTGCCGGTCACCTTCCGCTGGCGGCCGGTCGGAGCCTCGGACTGGGCCGGGACCAAGGTCGTGACCTCGGCCGACGGCCGGGCGGTGTGGGCCGATTGGACGGTCAGCCGAGCCGGTGACTACGAGGTCGAGGCCTTCATCGGTTCCGGCCAGGTCGGCCAGGCCGAGTCCGCCCGCTTCAAGGCCGGTCCGGCCCTGCCCGCGGCCAGCCAGTTCACCAGTTCGGCCGGGGTCAGGGTGCTGAACGACGGCCAGGCCGCGCACTTCGCCCAGGTCCTGGTGCTCGACGCGGTCATCGGCGGCAACCCGGTGGCCGAGGCCTCAGTCGAGTTCACGGTCACCGGTGGGGCCAAGTTCGCCGGGCAGGCCGGGCAAGCCGGGCAGACCGTCGCGGTGACGACCTCCGACCGGGGCCTGGCCCGGGTCGAGTTGGTCGATGCCGTGTCCGGCGGCGAGACCGTCACCGTCACCGCCCGGGTGGACGGCCGGGAGGTCGGCTCGGCCGCGCTGGAGTTCGGCCCCGACGCGCCCGATGCCGAGCGGTCGGTCTGGGAGGTCAAGCCGACCACCGGGATTTCGGCCGGGCACCCGGCCGTGGTGGCCGACGGCGCCGACTCGTGGACGGCGCGGGTGACCGTCCGCGACCCGGGCGGCCGAGCCGTGGCCGGCGCCGAAGTGGTCTTCGAACTCCCGGCGGCGGTCGCCGCCGGCCAGCCCGGGCCGTACAAGACCGATTCGTCCGGGCGCCTGTCGCTGGTCCTGACCTCGGTCAAGGCCGGTCCCCACGAGGTCCGGGCGCTGCTCGGCGCCAAGCCGATCAATCCCGGCCCCCAGACCGTCAGCTTCGCCGCCGGCGCCATCGACCCGCCGACTTCAAGCCTGGAAGGCCCGGCCAGTTCGGCCCCGGCGGACGGCCTGACGTCCCTGACGGTCCGCGCGCGGGTTTTGGACGCGAGGTCGAACCCGGTGGCCGGGGCCAAGGTCGCCTTCGCCGTGCCGGCCGGGCTGACCGTGGTCGGCGGCCAGTCTGCCTCTTCTGGCTCTGCTGGCCCGGCGAGCCCCGGCGGCCCGGCTGACCCGGCTGGCGCGGCCGAGCAGGTGGTCGAGGTCGATCCCGCCACCGGCTTGGCGACCGTCTCCTTCACCGCCACCCAGGCCGCCGTGTACCAGGTCACAGCCAGGGCCCAAGGGCCGGGGGCGTCCAATTGGGCGACCATCGAGCGGAACTCGCCGGTCCTGGTCGAGTTCACCGCCGGACCGGTCGACACCACGGCATCGCGCATCAGCCGAACCCCGGCCAGCCCCCTGACGGCCGGGGCGGCGGACGGCTACGAGGTCCTGGTCGAACTGGTCGACGCGCACGGCAACCCGGTCAAAAAGGCCGGGCTGGCCGTCCAGTTCGTGGCCTTCTTGAACGGCCGGCCGGGCGACCCGGAGACGTTCTGCCGCCAGGCGCCGGACCAGAACACCCGCTACCGGTCAGCCTTCACCGACGCGGCCGGGCAGGCCCGGGTGCCGTTCACGGCCACCCAGGCCGGGGACTGGCGCGGCTGCGCCTTCTACGCCGGGGACAGGATCGTCTCCGGCAGCCCGGTCGATCTGGCCTTCGCGGCGGCCGAGGCCAGCGCCGCCAACTCGGCCCTGGAAGTGTCCGAGAACCTGGTCTTGGCCGATGGCGCCTCGGCCCATTACGCCAAGGTGATGGTCCGCGACCAGCACGGCAACCCGATCGGCGGCGCGCCGGTTGACTTCGCCATCGACCCGGGCGCGTCCGGCGTGCCGGGACCCGTGGTCAAGGGCACGTCGGCGGCCAGCGCGCGGGTGACGACCTGCGATCCGGCCGACCGGGCCGGCGCGGCCGCCCACTGCCAAGTCGACGGGGTCTTCCAGATCGGTCTGGCGATGGTCGAGTTCACGTCCGAGGAGCCGGGGGCCTTCGCCGTCACCGCGGCGCTGGATAGCGGCCCGGCGGCCGGGTCGGGGGCGCATGTGTCCTTCACCAGCGGCCCGGCTGACGCCGCCAAGACCACCTGGACGATCAACCCGGACACGGCCGACCCGGACACCGGCGGATCGGTCTGGCTGCCCGCCACGGGCCTGCCGTCTGATTCATACCAGCTGTCGGTCCAGGTCCGCTCGGGCTCAAACCTGCTGGTGCCGGACGCGCGCGTGCGCCTGGCCGGCCTGCCGGCCGAGGTCCTGGGCGCCGTGGGCGAGGGCCGCACCGGCGGCCCGGCCTCCGGTCGGACCGGCCAGTTCGACTGGCGGTTGAGCTCCACCGCCGCCGGCGCCCACCAGGGCCGGGTCCAAGTCTTCACGGCCGCCGGCTGGCAAGACGCGGGCGAGCCGTTCACAGTCCGCTTCCGGGCCGGGGGGCCGGATCCGGCCAACTCCTGGCTGGTCCAACCGACCGGTCCCTGGACGGTCAACGGGGAGAGCGCGGCCGAGGTGTCGGCCCGCCTGTTCGACGCCCACTCCAACCCGGCCGCCGCCGGGCAGGTGGTCTTCGACGTGCCAGACGGCCTGGTGGCCGAGTCGGGCGGCCAGACGGTGACCGGTCCGGACGTGATCGAGGTCCCGGTGGCGAACGGCGCCGCCGCCGCGCGCTTCACCGCCCGGCGGGCCGGCGCCCACGCCGTCACCGCCGCCGTGGCGGGCGGGGAGGCCCTGGCCACGGTCAAGGACGCGGCCTCGGCCAACGTCTTGCGGACCGACGGCCGGGTCGAGTTGGCCTTCGAGGCCGGGACGGCATCGGCCCAGGCCTCCTGGTTCACCCTGACCCCGACCAAGCCCACCGACCCTGCCGACCCGACCGACCCTGCCGACCCGGCCAACCCGGCCAAACCGGTGGTCCGGGCGGACGGCCGCGACTCTTACACCCTGGAGGCCACCGTCATGAACGGCGGCCGGGGCGCGGCGCTCAGGCCGGTGTCCGGTGCCTGCCTGGCACCGGTCCTGGCGGAAGGAATGGCCGTGGCCGAGCCGCCCAGCCCGTCCGAGGACTGCGCGGCCGGGGAATTCGCCTCCGATCTGGACGGCAAGGTGCGGTTGCGGCTCGTTTCGACGGTGGCCGGGCGCCGGCCGGTCCAGCTGAGCTTGGCCGGTTCGCCCGTCCCGACCGAGGCCAACGGCTCGGTCTATGAGCGTCAAGCGCTGTTCGCCGGCGGCCCAGTGGCGGCCGTGCGGTCCGAGTTGACCAGCCCGGCCGGTCCGGTCCGAGCCGACGACCCAGCCGGACAGCCGGTCAAGCTGACCATCCGCGACGCCTCCGGCAATCTGGCCTCCTGCTTCGACGGCGACGGCCGCCCGACCGGCTGCCAGGCGAAGCTGGCGCTGCCGGCCCGGACCTGGGTCGGCCAAGGGGCGGCCCGGACGGTCGGCCCGGCCGAGCTCGTCGTCATCGCCGCCCCGGTCGATTACGCGACTGCGTCCCTGGGCGCCGGCGCCGGGGTGGCCGAGGCCGTCATCTTCGGCGCCGAGGG
>JAIROU010000145.1 GCA_031257375.1 Bifidobacteriaceae bacterium | reverse complement strand
CGACGCCTTTGGACCGCGATCACCAGCCCGATGTTCCCGGCCCGCGACATGAGCGCCGCGTCGGTGGCGGCCACGCCCGCCATCACGGGGCCAACAATGATGAAGCCCAGCGGCAACGTCCGGACCAGGTACATCGATTCGCCGAGGTAGGCCATGTCGCGCATGGTCAGCATGGCGATGTCGACCCCGATGACGACCAAGGCCGCCCACGGCCCGAACAGCATCCGCAGGGGCGCGCCGACGCGAGAGGCCATCTCACTCACCCGGCGGGACCATCAGGGCGGCGGCGGCCGCGTCGAACTCGGCCGCGAAGCCGGGCGATCCGACCGGCTCGCCCGACAACTCGCCGAGAGCCCCGGCGAAGGCGATCTGGCCGCCCGCCATCACGGCCACGCGGTCCGCCAGCGCGCGGACGTCCTCAAGCAGGTGGGTTGACAACAGCACGGCCCGCCCGGCCGCGTTGGCCTGCACCAATTCCCGCATCCGGTCCCGTTGGATGGGATCCAGCCCGGCCGTCGGCTCGTCCAGCAGCAGCAGGTCCGGGCTGTTCACCAGCGCCCCGGCCAGGGCCAGGCGCCGCCGCAGGCCACCCGACAACCGCCGAATCATGGACTTCGACCGGTCCGCCAGCCCGACGCCGACGAGGACCTCCCGGATCGCCTGGGGCCGTTGCCCCCGGCTGAGGCCTTGGAGCCAGGCCACGTGGTCCAAGTACTCCTCGCAGGACGCCAGTGGGGGCAACTCCGGGTCCTGCGGCAGATACCCGAGCGAAGGCCGCTTCGCGGCGAACTCAATGGTTCCCCCGGTCTTCGGCTGGATGCCGATCAGGACCCGGAACAGCGTCGATTTCCCCGCGCCGTTGGCCCCGACCAGGCAGGTGACGCCTTCGCCCAGGGACAGGTCGATGGGACCCAGCCGGAACGACCGGCCGTTCGTAGCACGCAAGCCCCGCGCCGCGACCGCCGCGGCGTGCTTATCGGCGCCGCCCAGCGGGTCGGTTGATTCCATGTGGCGCATCCTACCCGCGCCCCGGTCATTCCGGCCCCGGCCCGTGTCCGAAACTGTCCGCAGTTTGACGTTCGACTGGCCCGGAAGTGAGACTGCGGCCGAAAACGGACAGTCGCGGTCGGGGGAGTCCGCCCGGCAGCCGACATTTGCGCCGGTCAGGGCGGCGGCCCTGGGCGGCGCCGACTCGTCGGTTGTCTGAAACCGTGCGCAGTTGAAAAGCCCTACGCCAGGAGTTGTCCACAGTGCGTCGGGCTGAGTTCCAGGCCGCGGGATGGACAGTGGTCGAGGCCGTGCACGCCGACTTGTTGGGCCCCGCCGGCCTCATAAAACGCCTCAACGTGGTTTTCGCCGCCGCCAGGCCCGGCCGCAAGTGAGCCTGCGCCCGAAAGTGGACGGCCGCCGCCAGCTTGGGGCGTCCTCAGTCCGGCGTGGCTTTGGCGAGGGACCCGCCGCGTGACGGATTGTCGGCGCCGGGCGCGGGAGTCGTCGCGCTGGCGACCTGGCCGGTGTCCGCCGGGTTGACGTCGGCCGCGTCGTTGGACGGGTGGCGGCAAAGCGCCCGCCAGTGGCAAGTGGTGCCCGATGCCGAAGACGGACCCGCGCTCACGCAGGGGTTTCGCTTGACGTGCGCCGGGCGGCGGTCGTCTGCGTTCGCGCCTGTGGCGCCGCCGAGGACCGCCTGAGCATTTCTTTGCTCCCGGCGTCGTTGGTTGTCGGGGTTCCCCGGTGGCGCCGAATCTCGGCCCCTGTCGTGGGGCGAACAAATGTCAGACCCGAGGTTGGTTCCCGCGACCAACGGCCAGGCCCGGCGCCGACCGCGTCGGCGGCCCGGTTAGCTCAGCCAGGCGAAGAAGACCAATCCGATGATGACGATGATCAGGGCGGCGACGATCTCGAGGTAGCCGATCACCAGCCCGGCCAGGGCCAGGCCCGCCCCTGATTGGCCGGTCTTGCGGATCTGGCTGCGCGCGATGTGGCCGAAGATGATCGCCAGGATCGCGCCCGCCCCGGTCAGGGCCACGACCAGCGAGGCTATGGCGAAGCCGTTGGTCGGCGATCCGACGAGGGGCTGCGGCGCCGTTTCGGGGCTGTGGGAATTGGTCATCTGGTCCTCCCAGGGTCTTGTTCCGGCACGATCCGGGCGCGACGCCAATTCGGGCGCCGGGCCGGTCGCGTCTTGGCTCCCCCCGATTGTAGTAGTCGGCTTGGAGCGCGGCACGGGGCTCCTAAGGTCCTCGAGGCGGGCTGGTACCCTGCCAGCATGCCTGCTTTCGCGCCCTTTCGGGCTCTCCGGTACGCCCCCGGCGCCGACTTGGATGCGGTCTTGGCGCCGCCCTACGACGTCCTGTCCGACTCAGACATAGCCGCTCTCAAGGCGCGCGACCCCCATAACATCACCCACATCGACGTGCCCGCCGGCGGGGACCTGTCCCGGCCCGGCCGGGCGGCCGCGCCGGCGCCCGGCTGCGATCCCTACTCGCGCGCGGCGCGGACGCTGCGCCGATGGCTGGCGGAAGGGGTGCTGGTGCGGGACCCGGCGGCATCGTACACCGTCTACCGGATGGCCTTCACCGACGCGACCGGGGCGGCGCGCGAAGTGGCGGGCGTGCTCGGCGGCCTGGAAGTGGTCGACCAGGGGGCGGGCGGCGTGCTGCCCCACGAGCGCACCACCCCTAAAGCGGTCAGCGACCGCCTCGACCTGACCCGCGCCACGTCCGCGAACCTCTCCCCGGTCTGGGGATTGTCGCTGGCGACGGGCCTGACCGAGGCGCTGGCCGCCCCGGGCGAGCCGATGGGCGAAGTGGCCGTGGACGGCGCCACGCACCGGGTCGAGCGGGTGGCGGACCCGGACCGCGTCGCCCAGATCACCGGGATTCTGGCGTCCGATGACGTGCTGATCGCGGACGGCCACCACCGTTACGCAGTCTCGCGCACCTACCGCGACGAGGTTCGCGCGGCCACCGGCCGGGGCGACACGGCCGCCGAGTTCACCCTCGCCTTCGTCGGCCAGATGGCCGAGGACCAGCTTTCGGTCGAGGCCATCCACCGCCTGTACTCGGGCGTCGGCTGGGATGAGTTGCGCGCCGCGCTCGGCGCCTGCTTCGACTTTGAGCCGATGCCGTCAGGGGTCACGCCGACGACCTTGGCGCAGATGGTGGCGGACTCGCGGCTGGTCCTGCTGCGCCCGGACGGGCGGGCGGAGTGGCTGGCGCCGAAACCGGCCGCGTTCGCGGGCGTGCGAGCCTTGGACGGCGCCTACTTGGAGCACGCCTTGGCACCGCTGGCGGGCGGGGCGGGCTCCGGCTCCGGCCTGCGGGTGTCTTACCAGCACGGCCTGGCGCAAATGCTGGACGCGGTCGGCTCGTACACGGCCGGCGTGCTGATCCGACCGACCAGCCTGGCCGAGATCCGGCGGACCGCCCGCGAGGGCCTGCTGATGCCGCCCAAGTCGACCTTCTTCACCCCCAAGCTGCGGACCGGCTTCGTCATCCGGCCGACCGGGGTGGGCGAGTTCGGCTGACCCGCCTTTGGCCCCAGGCGGCGGCCAACCCCGAACCGGCGTGCGGCCCGCGCCCGCCGACGGCATCGGGCGGCGACGGCATCGGGCGCCGACGGCATCGTGCGCCGACGGCATCGTGCGCCGACGCCAAACTCACGGCTCGACGCGGGCGCCCTTCGGCACCACCGTGATGCCGCCGGCCGTGACGGTGTAGCCGCGGGCGCGGTCTAACTCGTGGTCTATGCCGACCGTGGCGCCCGGCGCGATCACCACCGACTTGTCGATGATGGCGCGGTTGACGTGTGCCTGGCGGCCGACCTCGACGTAATCGAGCACCACCGAGTCCGTCACCTGCGACCACGAGTGCAGATGCGCGCCCGGCGAGACCACAGAGCCGGAAATCGACGCGCCGGACACGATCACCCCGGGCGAGACCAGCGAGCGGACGGCGTGCCCGATCCGCCCCGGCTCGGCGTGGGTGAACTTGGCCGGCGGGTGCCCCGAGTTGCCGGTTATCAGCGGCCAGCGCCAGTTGTACAGGTTGAACACCGGCACGGTCGAGATGAGGTCGCGGTGGGCGTCGAAGTAGACGTCCAAGGTGCCGACGTCGCGCCAATAGGCGCGGTCGCGGTCGGTCGAGCCGGGCACGTCGTTGAACTTGAAATCGTAGAACC
>JAIROU010000134.1 GCA_031257375.1 Bifidobacteriaceae bacterium | reverse complement strand
TCGGTGCGCTCGGTGTAAACCGCCGTGTCGGCCAAGATTCGGGTTTGGTCGAGGCGGTGGGCCGCCACGCCGGCGGACACCAGGGCTATGGCCGCCAGCCCGAGCAGGCTGGCGGCGATGATGCTGGTGGTGGTTTGACGGTGCGCCGTCTTGGTCATCCAGGAGGGTTTCTTGAGCTTGTTCATGTCTTTCATCACCGCGAGTTCAACGAAGCGGCCAGCGAGACGGCCATCGCGGCGGCGAACAGGCCGACCATCAGGTATTCGCTGAGGCCGCCGACCGTGTACCACCGTGTCCCAAGAGCGTGGGAGTGGGACACGACCATTCCGCCTGGGCCGAAACCCCACCGCCCCAGCGGCCACCAGGGGGCGCGGCCCGCCCGTGAGAACCCGTCGGCGATCAAATGCCCCAGATAGCCCCAGGCCAGGGCGTAAAACCCCGCGCCGACCAGGGGGCCTGCGAACGGGATGGCCGAGGCGAGAAACCCGGCGGCGAACAGCGCCATCGGAGCCCAGTTGGCGTGGCTGATCGACCGGTGCGGCCCCAGCCACAGCCGGGGGGCCGCGAGGCGGCGCCCGGCGATCGAGTTCGGGCTGTCGATGTCTGGCAACAGCGAGCCGAGCAACGCCATCGCGACCGCCCAGACGGCCATGGCCGCCCACCAGGCGCCGTCCAGGCGCAACGGGTGGACCACGGCGGCGTAAGCCAGCGCGCCCGCCAGTTCGCGGATGGCGCCGGGCGCGTCCGCGCCGCCGTCCGCCACCGCCTCGACTATTGCCCGGCCCACGGTTTGAACTGCCGCCCAAGGGCCGCTCGCCACATCATGGCTGGCGGCGAACGCCCGGCCCGCCGCCGCCGCCGGGTATCCGAGGCCGGCTATCGCCGCGGCGGTGGTGATCAGATGGTTTCGGCCCATCATGTTTCAGCCCCGTTTCACCAGGTCGTTGGACCGCTTGAACCAGTCGGCAATAGAGCCTTCGACTAGACGTTTGACGCCATCGGGCAGATTTGGCGTGGTCGTCGGGGGCGCGGGTCCGCTTGAGACGACCACCGCGACCACCGACCCGGCGGTCAGGCGGCTGCCCGCGGCAGGGTTGGTCGAGACGACCAGCCCGGCGGCGAGCGTCGCGTCGGCCTTGGTGCGGACGGTGATGTCGCAAAGCGGCAGCAAGCTGTCAGCCCAGCGCTGGCCCACCAGATCGGGCATGGCGTATGTCGTCGAGGCGGCTGGCACGGACGGTGTTGGGGTCGGCTTGGGTGTTGGCGTTCGGGTCGGCGCGCGAGTCGGCGTCGGCGCGGCGGTTGTCGCGGGTGTGGGCGACCTGGTTGGAGTCGGCGTTGGCGTCGGCGTGGATGCGGGCGTCGGTGTCAACGTTGATGTCGGCGCGGGGGTCGATGCGGGCGTCGGTGTCGGTGTGGGCGACCTGGTTGGCGTCGGTGTGGGTGTCGGCGTCGGTGTGGGTGACATGGTTGGCGTCGATGTTGGCGAAACCGATGCGGCGGGCGATGCGCTGGGCGAGTTTATCGCCATGCTGGACCCGCTGGAGCCGCCGTGGTCGTCGCCGCCGCCCAGGCCGATCCAGGCGAAGGCGGCCACCGCGGCCAGCGCCGCCAACCCGGCGCCGCCGAAAATCAGTCCGAGTTTTTTGTGACGGCGGTTTCTGGCCGCCTGGTTGGGGTCGGCGAATTGGCTGAAAAACTGCTGGAGGTCCACGTCCGCTTCCGAGGTCATGCCATTTCAACGAGCGGGCCGAATCTTTCAACGGGCCGGCCCTTCGCGCCCCGGCCGCCCGGCGGGCGCTTCCCCAGGCCCGTCTGCCGGGCCAAGCCCCTCGCGCCTGGCCGTCTCGTAGTCGAAAGCCGTCAAACGTCTAACCGAGGGCTCGGCCGCCAACCTGTTCTCGGGCGGCTTTGGCGGCGGCTCGGGCGGCGACTCCAAGTCTTTCTGTTTGCGTTTGGCGATCAACCGTTTGGCCGCCTCGCTCAGTTTGGCGCCCATCGCCAGCAACCGGGCGATGGCGGGGGTTCGGGCCAAAGCCCGCCGCCTGGTCGCCATCAAATGATGGCTCAAACCTTGGCGCAAAACTTCGCGCTCGCTGGCGCGGATGGTGCCCCTGGCCGGCGGGATGGAGCGGTTCGCCACCTCGCGTTTGGCGGCGTGTTTTTCAGCCCGCCGGGTTTGGCGCCGCCCAAGGGCCGGTTCGAGGTCCATCAGCGCCATGTGGATGTGGACGTGTTTGGTGTCGGTTTGGACTGTGGCGGCGGCCAGCAGGTTGCCGAAACCGCCTTGGCGGCCCAACCGCCTCAGCGCGTGCGCCACCGCCTCGCGCAGCCGCGCCTGGTCGACCAGGCCCGCGTAGGCGCCTTTGCGCGCGGCCGGCTTGGTCCGGGCGGGCACCAGCTCGTGGTCCAGCAAAAACTGGTGGTCGAGCGAGACCACGGTTTTGAGCAGCACCCCGCCCAGGGCGAACCCCTGGTCAAATCGGCGCCCGAGGTTTTTGGCCTGGTCGCCCGTCAGCGACAGCGCCGTGTCGGTCGCTATCCGGCCGCGAACATCCTCCACCGCGTCTGGCCGGGCCATGTAGTCGAGCACGAAAGCGCTCGGGGTTGACCCCCTGGTGCCTTTCACCCCGCCGCCGGGGGTGGTTTTCGGGACCGAGTACTGGTTGACGACAACTGGCGCGCCCATGGCGGGACCCTATTTGACTGGCGCAGGCGCCTGGTCGGAACTCGCCCCCGGCTCGATGATCGGGGCGCGCATGGGCCTGAGCGGAACCATCGGGATCGGCCAATCGGCCGCCCAGTCGTCGGCCAGCGGCGTGTCGTCCTCGAACTGGTCGCCGATCTGGCCGGTGCGTTGCGCCCGCAAAACCGCCTGGCGCACGGCCTCGACCTGACCGGCGTCGGCCGGCGGGCCGTCCAAAAGCTGGGCCGATTCGGCGTCGGGCGCGAGCTCGCCCTCGTCGCCGGCCGCCGGCGCGAACCGGTCGGGGGCGAACCGCTCGTCTTCCAGGTCGAAGTCGTCGAGCGCTCGGTACCAGGTGTCCGGGCCGGCCAAGCCCGGCGGGACCTGCTCGGCCAGGTCCGGCACGCCAACCAGGTACGGGCTGGCCATCACCGCCACCGCCACGCTCTCGTCGGTGGCCGGGTCCACGCCGAGAAAAGTCGCCCGCACGCGGGCGATCGCCGCCAGCCGTTCGGCGTGGAACGTCGGGATCGACATGTCCGGCATGGTGAGCGACCCGCGGGCGTGGATTCGCGCCAAGTCGTCCAAGGCGGGCCGGTACAGCATCGGGCCTTGGAAACCGATCAAATCGACTTTGGTCCCGTCGTCCTCGTCCAACGGGCAGGTCATCTCCCCGAGCACGACCATCTCGGCGACATGGGTTGCCACAAGGCCTTTGATCTGGACGGGCAGGTCGAACGTCGCGGTCAAACCGTCGGCGTCGCCGGTCGGCAGGTCAAGGCGGCTCAGCAGGTCGTCGGTCACCTGGTTTGGATGGTAGAGCTTCATACAGCATCAACGAACAGTCTGCGGGCACAACTCGCGACACGTCGACGGGCACGCCGCCACCGCCAACCATCCGCTAACCTCGGCAATGCAACTCCCCCTTTCACGACGCATTGCGAGGCATCCTCGCGATGCATCGTGGGCAACGGGTCTGACGACCCGCACAGAACCATTTGAAAGATTGAACAAACGTCAAGATTGGAGATGTGTCATGGCCGCATTCAGACCGGTGATCTATATCGAAAACGGTTCGGTTCGCAAAACGGATGTCTCGTTCGCTTGGGCGCCAGGTTTCACAGGCAGCCAGCGGCGCGTGAATGTGAAACGTTTGCACGACACCTTTTTGGCGCGACGCCCGGACAGCAATGTTTTGGAAATCTCGTCCGTGTCCGGGGTTTCTTTGGGGCGGTCTTTGAGCGCCACCGCGCTGCCGCTCGCGACCGGCGCCACCGTTGAAGGCGTTTTTCAAGGCTCCAAAGTGTTCGCCGCCCCCGGTGGGGAGATCGTTGGCCCGTTCCCCGAGCTGTTTGGCTCGCGCGGCACAAGGATCAAAGGCGCGCTCAGGGATCTTCTGTCCCAAGCTGCGGCTAAGAGCGGCGCGGCGGTTGGCGAACTACAGCTCAGCCATTTCGAGCATGGTGGTCGGATGTTCGGCTTGTCGCCTGAAGGCGCGTTCTACAACTGGGTTTATGTCCAGGCTTTGGCCGACCCGGTGAACGCGGCGCGCGCGCGGGCTTTGAAAGGCTTCGACGCTTTCACCGATATTTTCTTCAACCCGCGCGTCGGCTATCAGAGCCAAGCGGTCGCCGCCGCTCTTTACCTGGTGTTCGAAGCGCGGCATGGGCCGCGGCTGCCCAAGTTGGCGAAAGACTTCGAGTGGTTTCTGGGCGCCGTCCACGGCGAGCCGGGCCTGCTCGCGTTCGACTCGATCCATGCGGGCGCGTCGCCCGCGGCGGCGCCGAAAGCCGCGCAAGGCTCGCTCTTCTAGTCCCGCAACGCCGCGACCCCGGCGCGCCCCAGGCGCGCCGGGGTCGCTTGTTTCAAGCCAACGGCTCGAAGCACACCACCGATCGGCCGCGTTTCAACACGGTGACGTTTTCGGAGTTGGCCCCGGTGGAGAGTTTGACCAGCGGCGGCGACGGGTCGGCGTCCACGATTTCGGCGTAGGCCGCCAAGGTTGTCTCGCTCAGGCCGCTCAGCAGGGTGTAGTCGGCCCCCACCAGGTCGATGATGTCGGCGGCGGCCAGCACCTCGCGCGGCGAGTTGAACGACCAGATGATTTTGCCGCCGATCGCTTTCAACCGGTCCAGCTCGCCGACCACCCATCCGGCCACGCTCAGCGGCGCCCCCGACTGGTTGGCGGCGTCGCTCATCGCGGCGAGCATTCCGGCCCCGTGGACGACCACGACGCGCGGCTCCGCCCCGGCCTGGGCGGCGCGGGCCAGCACCTGGGCCAGCACGGCCGCCAGCGCGGCGGCTTGGACCCGCCAGCCGCGCGGCTCCAAGCCGGACAGGTCGTACACGTCCGCCAGCGGGTTTGACCCCAGGTCGATGGCGGGCGAGGTTTTCTGGTCAAACAAGTCGCCGTAGGTGTCCACCACGTCCCTGACCCCCGAGGCCAGCAGCGAGACCGCGTGCAGCGCCTCGTTGTCCCTGGCCATCGTCCCCGACAGCGCCCGGTAGGCGGTTTGGAAATAGGACAGCAGGTCATGCAACGTGGGGACCTGCTCGTGCGGCAGGTCCAAGATGCGCAGGCGCCCCAGGTTGGCCCCGGCGTTGCGGTACCACATGCGCCGGTCCACGTAGAAATCGGTCAGCTTGTCGCGCAGTTGGGCGCGCACGATGGCGGCGTCGCGCTCCGGCGGCCCGATCAGCCAGAACAACTGGTGAACGAGCCGCTCCAAATGCCGGGCGTAGGCGTCGAGCTCGGCACCGGCGGGGCCGAAAATCTCCATCAGGTTGATGGTCAGACGGGCCAAGTCCAGTTGGGCGGTGACCTGGGCGCCCAGGTTGGCGGTGGACTCCAGCGTGGCGGCCCGCCCGGCCGGGTCGAGCATGATGTGGACCACATGTGACCCGCCCGCCGCGTGGGTGGCGGACATCAGCTTGGTCCAGCGCAAAGCGTCTTTGGACCCGATGACGGCGTGGGAGTCCATCCTGGTCGGGTCGATCAGCACCGCGCCGGCCGAGTAGTCGCCCACCTGGGTGCCGACCGGCACAATCAGCGACGGCAGCGGCTCAAGGGCCTCGCTTAGCTCGGGCACGTCGGTCAACGCCCCGGTCACCAGCGAATACGACCCGCTCAGCTCGCCCGAGGTCAATCCCAGCCGGGACGCCCCGTCGGCCATGGCGTCGGCGGTGTCCGACCCGGCTTTGCGCGCCTTCAGGCCGGCCGGGTCGAGCAGGCGCGACAGGCGCTTGCGCACCAGGCCCGGAGCGGTGTGCAACCCCAGCGACACGAACCGCTCCTTGTAGTAGGCGCTGGTGTAGCGCGCGTACTCGTCCAACTCACCCAGGGTGGGCGCGTACAGGACGACATGCCAGGCGGCGGCGTGGTAGCTGGAGCCTTCGACGATTTGGGAGGCGACCATCTCGATGTCCGACGCCATCTGGGAGGTGGCCATCCGGTGCTCGGTGGACGCCTGGTTG
>JAIROU010000133.1 GCA_031257375.1 Bifidobacteriaceae bacterium | reverse complement strand
CACGTGTCCGCGCCTGCGTCGCCGTAATGCGAATCGTTGCCGGCGTCGCCTATCAACACGTCGTCGCCAGCGTTCCCCTTGACCGAATCGGCGCCGTCGTTGCCCACGACCACATCGTTGTCCGCATCCCCCCAGGCGGTATCGGCGCCTGGGCCCCCAATCAGCCCGTCCGGGCCGTCCCCACCTCGCAGAGTGTCCGCGCCCGCTTCTCCGTCCAGCACGTCGGCGCCGCTCTGGCCCCAGATTGTGTCGCCACCATCGCCGCCGAACATGCGATCATCACCCTCGCCGCCATAGAGCGTGTCTCCGCCGTCGCCTCCGAAGACCGCATCGTTGCCGGTCTCGCCTTGGATCGTGTCGCCGCCGTCCCCACCGTAGACCGTGTCGTCGCCAGGGCCACCGTAGATCAGGTCCCCGCCGCCGTCACCGTAAATCACATCGTTGCCAGCGCCGGCCTTAATGATGTCCCCACCGCCGCCACCGCAGATGATGTCGTCACCGGGAGTGCCCACTAGTGTGTTGGCAGCTTTCGTGCCCGTGATGGTGCAACCCCTCGACGGATCTACGTCGTCCGGGACACCGGCGCTGGCCGGGGCTGCGCCAGCCCCAATCCCTAGACCCAAAACTGCCGCGGCGGTGGCGGCCAGCAGGCGCACCCGCTGGGCCATCCTGAAGCCTGGCCTTGTGTTGATGTTGGTTTGCTCACGCTTCAAAGCGCACCTCGCGTAGGAGTCTGGACGCGACCTGCTCCACACTTCCACAGGCGGCATGCCCTGTCAATGGGCCGACATGGGTGAACGCTGTGGCGGGTGGGGCGGATCCTTCGATGGGTGCCGGGGCGTCGTCGGCGGCGGTGGTGTTGTCTGGCGCTGATATCGAGGTGACGGCGATGGTGGGCGCGGACGAGGCGGGTTTGCTGGTGGTGGGCGGGCCGGCGGTGTTGGCGGTCGGGGCAGGCGAGTTGTCGGGTGAGATCGCGGAGGTCTGCGCGGAGGCGTCGGAGGGGCTGGCTGCGGGCGGGGCTGGTTCGGCCCAGTGCGAGGTCCGGGTCGCGGTGGCGGATCTGGGCGGGGCGGACCCGGCGTCGCTGGTCGGTAACGTGTTGGTGACGATGGTGGTGGGGACTTCTGGGGAGGATTCGCTGGTGGTGCCGGTGGCGGCGGTGTCGGCGGACACGGCCGGCAACGCCCGGATCGAGGTGGTGGTGGGCGGGCTGGCGCACGACGCGGCCGCCGCGGACCAGGAGACCCGGATAGTCGGCATCGTGCCCGGGTTGGCCGCCGAGGGGATGGTGGAGGTCAAGGAAGCGGACGCGGAGCTGCGGGCTGGCGATCTGGTGGTGGTCGGGCGCGGCGGCGGGGCGGGCGCCGGCGATGGCTGATGGGGCGGCGGCACCCGCGCGGAGGGGGCCGGACCCTACCGGGAGGGTCTGGCGTGACGACTGAGCGGTTGCCGTCGGCGGCCTCGGCGGGGCCGGTTGGCGGGGCTGCGCCGCTGGCGCGCTTGGAGGGCGTCACGCCGTCTTTTCCCGGCCCGGCGATGGTGCTGGCGCTCAGGGATGTGGACATGGTTGTCCAGCGGGGCGATTACGTGTCGATTATGGGGCCGTCGGGGTCTGGGAAGTCGACGTTGCTGAACGTGCTGGGGTTGTTGGACCGCCCGACTGTGGGGCGTTACGAGTTGGATGGTTTGGACACCGCCCCGTTGAGGGACCGGGACCGGACGCGGCTTCGGGGGCGGCGCCTGGGGTTTGTGTTCCAGACGTTTCATTTGCTGCCCAGGCGCACGGTGTTGGAGAACGTGGTGTTGGGGATGGCGTACAGCGGGGTCCCGAGGGGCGAGCGGCGCGCCCGGGCGTGGGAGGCGTTGGCTCGGGTCTCGATGACGCACCGGGCGGGGTTCTTCCCGACCACTTTGTCTGGTGGGGAGCGCCAGCGGGGCGATAGCGCGGGCGGGCGCGGGCGAGCCGGGGTTGCTTTTGGCGGACGAGCCGAGCGGGAACTTGGACGCCGCGACTTCGGCGGAGGTGTTGGGTTTGCTGGAGGGTTTGAACCGGTCTGGTTTGGCGGTGGCGGTTGTGACCCACGACCCGGATTTGTCTAGGGCGGCCAGGCGGCGGTTTACTATGCGAGACGGGCGCCTGCGGGAGGAGTCGTGACGGGGCGGCGGCGCGCCGCGGCCGGGCGCGGGGGCGCTCCCGGCGGGTCGGCTGGGCGGTCTCGCGCAAAGCGTCGGGCGGTGGTGGCCGGCCCGGGGCGGGGTGATCGGTTCGGGGGGCGGGATTTGCTGGGCGAGGCGGTGCGGGGGTTGGCTGGGCGGCCGGGCAGGTTGGCGTTGACGGCGTTGGCGGTGGTGTTGGGGATCGGGTCGTTGGTGGCGACTGTCGGGTTCGCGCAGACGGGGGCAAGGCAGTTGGAGGCGACGTTCAGCGTTGTGGACGCGGTTCACGGGGTGGTCAGGCCGGCGGAGCAGCAGGGCGGGCCGGGCGCTGGGGCGGCGGCGGTGTTGCCGTGGGACGGGGACTTGAGCGCGGCCCGGTTGAACGGTGTCGAGGCGGCCGACCTGGTGAGCGAGGTCGAGTTGGAGGTGCCGGTGATCACGGCCGCGCCGGTCCGCCGAGCGTCGAATCGGTGGCGCGGGGACACCTCCACGGGGGGAATAACGCACTCCACCACCGCAGAAGTGATGCATCTACTGCAATAAATCTCGATCCCTTTGCCTCTGCAAACAGTGTGGAGTCAACGAGATGCCGTTGGATCGGGCAGCAAGATGAGCCGCGGGGGCGGAGACGGCGTGGCATGTGGCGGTGACAGCGGGGGCGCGGCTGGCGGCGGTGATGGCCAGTGCGGCGCGGCAGGCGGACGCGGCGAGGAGGCCGCGGCAAGTGGCTGTGGAGGCGGGTATGGCGCCCCTGGCGGGCGTGGCGGTCGCGGGCCGGTGACGACTCGCTGAGCGTCGATCCAGGCGTCCAGGTCGGCCCTCTTGTGCTTCACGAACCGCCCCACCACCACGAACGACGGCCCCTTGGGCGGCTTCGCGCACCGCCACTGGGCGAGCGTTTGGCGGGGCACCCCGAGGTGTTCGGCAGCCTGGTAGGTGGACAGCA
>JAIROU010000132.1 GCA_031257375.1 Bifidobacteriaceae bacterium | reverse complement strand
CCCCGAGGGAGCGGGGGCGCCTGTCCTGGTGGGCCGGTCCCGCCAATTTGGCGGAACCGGTGGGCCGGGCTTCGCGGGCGCGTCCGCCCTGGTGGGACGGCGCCGGAAAATTTCCGGCGCCGTCAAACCGCTTGAGCGGACGGTTCCGCAGAATCTGCGGAACCGGGACCGCGCTAGGCGGGGCGGCGGCGCGCACCTCGCGGTCATGCCGACACCACACGCCGCCGCCGTCCTGGTCGCGCCCGCCGGGCGGGAGCCCGCGACGTTGGGAGCCCGCCTGGCTGGCGAGTCCCGCGCCCGCCAAGGCCTGGCCGCCGCCCTGCAAGACGAGGCCGCCGCCGAGTCGCTGCGGGCCATGTGCTCCCTGCCGCGCCCCAGGCGGGCCGGGTCACGCCTTCCACACGAACTCGACCCTGCGGGCTAGCAGCCCCTCCCGGTAGGCGCGCTGCCGGGCCGCGTAAACCTCGGGCGTGTCAGAGCCGTATCTCGGGGCCGACGCCCACACCCCCTCAGGGTGGGCGTGGACCAGGACCGCCTCCAACACCAACGCGGCCGCGTCGTGCCGCCACGCCGCCGTGCGCCCGGCCCACTCGTCGGCGACGGTGGCCACGTCGATCCCGGCGCCCAGCACGGACGGCGGTTGGATGGCGGCCCACTCCCGCTGGCGGGCGGCCATCCGCTCGCTCACCCTGGCGCGCTGCCGCGCCCAAGCGCGCTTGTCGATCAGCCCGTCGTAATGGTCGTCGTCCAACCGGTCCAACGCCTCCCGGTCGGCGTCCAACGACCGCCTCAAAGCGTCCAGGGCGCCGCCCCGTGCGCCGCGCGGCCCCCCGCCCGGTTTCAACGCCACCGACGCGAACACCGACAACACCGCCTGCTCTATCAACTCGTTGACCTCGGCCGCGTTGACCGACCGGCGGCACACCCCGGCCTTCGGCGCGGTGCAAGCGTAGTTCGGGCCCTGCTTGCGCATCGCCGTGCCGCACTTCGAACACCGGATCAAACCCGAGAACGCCCACACCCGCTTGTTCGACTTGCGCCACCCGTCCTGGGAAGCCCGCCGCGAGTCCAACACCGCCTGCAACCGCGCCCAGGTGTCCGCGTCCAACACCGGCTCCCAAACCGCCTCCGCCTCCACCGCCGCCGCCCGGTCCCTCGTCCCGTCCGCCCGCACCGGCCGGTACGCGCACACCCCCTTCGACGCCGGGTTGCGCAACACGATGTCCAACGCCCGCTCCGACCACGGCTTGCCCCTCGCGGTCGTCAGACCCCGCTTGTTCCAATCGCAGCGGACCTGGTACAACGACTCCCCAGCCAGCATCCGGTCCACCGCCTCCAACAACAACCCGGCCCGCTCCGGGTCCACCACCAACCTCCCGGCGACGGCCTTGTACCCGAACGGCGCCCAACCCCCGTGCCACTGCCCGTCCTCGGCCTTCGCCCTGGCCGCCCTCGCGACCCGCCGGGCCGTGTCAGCCGAAGACTTGTTCGCCATCGCCACCAAAACCCTCGCCATCGCCACATCGGAATCAGTGTCCAACCTCAAACTCCCCGTCACCGAGCGGACCTTGAACCCGTGCAGCGTCCTCGCCTCGATCAAATCCTCCAAGTCGCGCGGGTCCCTGACCGCCCGGTCCAGATCGTAAGCCACCATCACATCCCCCAAACCCTCCGCGAACCACCCCAGCATCGCCCTGAACTCGGGGCGCACCACCCGGCGCACCCGCTGCCCGGACGGCAAAGTGATCGTCTTCTGCTTGAACGCCGAAGTGTCGTTCTCCCTGAACACCCGCGCGACCTCCCAGCCGCTCGCCGCAGCCAACGCCCGGCAATCAGCCTCCTGGCGGTCAACCCCCCGCTCCGACCCCGCGGGGTCGTCGCTGATCCTGACATACAACACCGCCCGGCCGGCAACCGCCGCGCCCATCCCGCTCCCGCCCATCAAAAGCACCTCCATCCATCCCAAGACACAGGTACTTTTGCTTCACCTCGGCGGCGAGAGCGTCAGGTCGTATCCGGCGCAGGCGCGCCGGGTTGGCCCGGCGTGTTCTTCGGTTTCGATCCGGGCGACGACCCCGGCCACCTGGCCCGGTGGAATGGCCGGGTCGAGCGCCGCGACCCGGTTGGCGATCCGTCCGGCCGGGCTCGGGTATTTCGGGTAGGCGCGGCCCAGGGGTGCGGCGGTGAGCGGGTGCAGGCCGTGGCCGAGCAGCAACTCCAAGTGTTGCTCGGCGACCCGCCCACCGTCCGCGAGCCCGATGCCGTCCAGGCCGTTTCCGCGCCAGCGTCCGGGCGGGCTGCCAGCCTCCGTGTAGTAGCGAGTCAGTGGCGCTGACAGGTCGCGGTCGCCGTCCCCGGCGGCGACGGTCTTCGGCAGGTAGCGGTATCCGTCGCCGTCGCGCATCACCCGCATGGAGACGGTCACGGGGCAACCTGGCGCTGCGCTGGAGCGCTGTCGCTTTGAAGCCTTGGCTTCTGCAAACGGTGTGGAGTCAACGAGATGCCGTTGGACCGGGCAGCCATGAGAGGCGCGGCGGCGGAGACGGCGTGGCATGTGGCGGTGACAGCGGGGGCGCGGCTGGCGGCGGTGATGGCCAGTGCGGCGCGGCAGGCGGACGCGGCGAGGAGGCCGTGGCAAGTGGCTGTGGAGGCGGGTATGGCGCCCCTGGCGGGCGTGGCGGTCGCGGGCCGGTGACGACTCGCTGAGCGTCGATCCAGGCGTCCAGGTCGGCCCTCTTGTACTTCACGAACCGCCCCACCACCACGAACGACGGCCCCTTGGGCGGCTTCGCGCACCGCCACTGGGCGAGCGTTTGGCGGGGCACCCCGAGGTGTTCGGCAGCCTGGTAGGTGGACAGCA
>JAIROU010000252.1 GCA_031257375.1 Bifidobacteriaceae bacterium | reverse complement strand
CACGTGGCGCCTGGCGCCATGTGCGGCGGCGGGTGCGGTGGCGGCTTTGTTCGGTCCGCCGATGCCGTGGCGCCGCGTCGGCTTTCGCCGCCCGCCCGGGCCGGACCAGGGGCAGTATTGTGATAGCGGCGCCGGTCAGGCGAACCGGGCCGAGTCCTCCAGCCAGCGGACTTGGGGCGGTTGCCGTTAGCTCTGTCCGCACCGTGAATCTAGTGGTAGGAGCCCCATGACGGATCGCAGGCGGGTTGATTGCCTGGTGGTCGATGACGAGGCGGCGCTCTCCGAGGCGACCGTCGAGTATTTCACGATGCTGGGCACCAGCGCCGCCTGGGTGACCGACGCCGCCAGCGCCCTGACCTTTCTGGCCGGCCACGACGTTGGCCTGATGCTGCTGGACATCAACTTGGAAGGCGAATCGGGCTTCTCGCTGTGCCGACGGGTCCGCCGCGAGAGCGACATCCCGATCTTGTTCATCTCCGCTCGCGGCGGTGGTGACGACGAGATTCTGCTGGGCCTGGGCGTGGGCGGCGATGACTACATCGCCAAGCCATATTCGCTGGCGGTCCTGCACGCCAAAGTCCAGGCGGTGCTGCGGCGCGCGGGTCGCCAGAGCGCGTCCCGGCCCGAGGCGGCTGGGCCGGACCCGGCCAACTGGGGCGCTGGTCAGCGGTTCGCGGTCGGGGAGGTCACCGTCCGGTTCGACCTGGAGCGCGCATTTGGCCCGGAAGGCCCCATCCCGCTGACCCAACTCGAATACGCCCTGCTCGCCCGCCTCGCCGCCGCGCCGGGCCGGGTGGTGCCCAAACGCGAGTTGTTCCGGGCGGTTTGGGGCCACAGCGCCGTCACGGACGGCACCCTCAACGTCCACATCCGCCGCCTCAGGGCCAAGCTCGCCGCCGCGGCCCCCGGCCACGATTCGGCCATCACCACCGCCTGGGGTACCGGTTACGCTCTGGAGCCGTCAGCGATCTCGCAGGTCAACCCGCCCGCGTCGCCCAGCCCGCCCGGGCCGGCGCCCGGCCTGCCCGAACGGTGCGACCCGCCCGAGCCGGCGCCCGGCCTGCCCGAACGGCGCGACCCGGCCTCGCCGCGTGACCCGCTCGGCCCGGCCGCCTCGGCGCCCGAACCGCCAGCGAGTTCGTGACGACCCGCCGCCTGGCCGCCGCCGCGCTCGCCTGCCTGGCCGCGCTGGTCGCCCTGACCTGGGGCGTTGTCTCGCCCACCGGGTCAGACCCGGTGGATCTGCCAATGCTGAACGATCTCGCCGCCCGCCTCGCGGCCGACCGCGGCCGGCTGGGCCAGTCCGGTTACGAGTTGCCGCGGCCGCCCGGCACGCCGCCTTACGCCGTCATCGGGGCCGACGGGCGCGTGCTCGCCGCCACCGGTGCGGACGCGCCGGCCACGCTCGCCCAGGCGCTGGCCCGACGCGACACCGTGCTCAACCTGCTCGACGGCGACCGCCTGTGGGGCCAGGCTTTGTTCTCTTCCAGGTCCGATGCCGCCTGGGCGGCCCAGGCGCACCGCTTGCGCTGGGCGGTCGCAGCGGTGGCGGCGGCCTTGGCGGCGGTGTTCCTAGCCCTGCTCTGGCGCCTCGACCGGCGGATCTTGAAACCGTTCCGCGACCTGACGGGTTTCGCCAGGCAGGTCGCCGCCGGCGACTTGGAGGCGCCGCTCCAAATGGGCGGCCCGGCCGCGTTCGGGGCTTTCACCGAGGCCTTCGATTTGATGCGGCAAGAATTGGCGGCCGCCCGCGAGCGCGAGCGCCAGGCTGACCGGGCGAAGAAGGAACTGGTGGCCTCGCTGGGCCACGACATGAAAACACCGATCGCCTCCATCAAGGCCGTGGCCGAGGTCATGGCCGCCCAGGGCCGCGACCCGAAGACCGCCGCCCAGTTGGCGACCATCGGGGCGAAGGCGGACCAGATCGACGCGCTGGCCTCCGACTTGTTGCAAAGCGCGCTGCAAGACTTGGAGCTTCTGCCCGTCAGCGCGCGGGCGGTGAGCTCGCGCGAACTGGCCGAAGCCCTGCGGCAGGCCGACTACCTGGGGTGGGCGGACGGCACATTGCTCCCGGATTGCCTGGTGCTGGCCGACCCGCTGCGGTGGGCGCAAACCGTTGGGAACGTCATCGCGAACTCCTACAAATACGGGCGGGCGCCGATCCGCCTGACGGCCCGGATCGACGCCGGCCGGCTGGAAGTGGTCATTGCGGACGCGGGGACCGGACCGGCGCCGGACGAGGTGGCGCTGCTGACGGGCAAGTTCTACCGCGGCCGCGCCGGGCGCGGCAAGCCCGGCGCCGGACTGGGGCTCTACTTGGGCCAGCACTTCATGGAACGCATGGGAGGCTAGCTGACCTGCGGCGACGCGGCCCCCGGCTTCGCCGTGACCCTGCGGCTGCCCCTGGTCTGACGGCCGACCATCCCGAAGTCAGTGTGCTCGCGCCGACCTTGGGCACTTACGCAAGGATCGCGCAAGCAGTGCGCAAGGGGCGCGCAACCAGTGCGCAAGGGGCGCGCAAGGCGGCGTAAGGAAGCGCGCGGGAACATGAGTTCCATGACCGCAGCGCCGCCGCCCCCTTTGATCGAGACTGAGAAGCTGTCCAAGACCTTTTCCCGCCAAGGTGTCCAGCAGCATGTGCTGCGCAACCTTGACCTAGAGATCCGGGCCGGGGATTTCACAGTCATCATGGGCGCGTCCGGCGCCGGCAAGTCGACGCTGCTGTACGCGCTGTCCGGGATGGACACGCCCACCCTGGGGGACGTGCGTTTCAAGGGCCGGTCCATTGTGGGGCTGAGCCAAAGCGAACTGGCCCGATTCAGGCGGCGGGCCTGCGGCTTCGTCTTCCAACAGATCCATTTGCTCGCCAACCTGTCGCTGTTCGACAACGCCATGGCCGCCGGATTGCTGGTCAGCCGCGACCGGGCGGCCGTGGCCCGGCGGGCCGAGGCGCTGTTCGCCCAGGTCGGAATTGACCCGGCCACCCAGACCAAGCTGCCCGCGCAGACGTCCGGCGGCGAGGCCCAAAGGGCTGCCCTGGTCAGGGCGCTGATCAACTCGCCCGACGCCCTGTTCGCCGACGAGCCGACCGGCGCCCTGGACCAAGCCTCCGGCACGGCCGTGCTGGACGCGCTGACCGAGGCGAACACCAAAGGCCAAACCGTCGTCCTGGTCACCCACGATCTGAAATCGGCGCGGCGCGGCAACCGGGTCCTGTACCTGGCGGACGGCCAGATCGCCGGCGAGTTGGACCTGGGGGCGGCGAGTGGCGAATTCGAACGGGTGGGCGCGCTGCGCGTCTTCCTGGCCGACATGGGGTGGTGAGGATGCGCCGCACGCTGCTGCTGACCCGCGCCAGCCTGCGCCGGCGGCGCGGCCAGACCGCGATCCTGGTCGCCTTCATCGCGTTGGCCGCCGCCGTCTTGACGTTGGGCCTGGTGGTGGGGCTGCGCTACGCCGCCTCCCACGACCAGGCCGCCGCCCGGGCGAACGCCCCCGACCTGTCGGTGCTGGAGCACAACACGGTTTACGACCCGGATCACCTGGCGCGGATCGCGGATCGGGCGGACACGGTGGCCTGCGAGACGGAGGCCGTTTTCGCGTCGGGCGCCAAGGCCGCTTTCGGGGACGGCCAAGGCCAGCTGACCATGATCGCCATGTTTGTGGATGCCGCCGCCTCCCGCTCGATGGACCTGATTGAGGTCCGGCCCGGAGCGCTTCAGTTGGAAGATGGCGACGTCTACCTCCCGTACTACTTCGCCGTCGCCGGGGGGTACCAGATAGGCGACACCTTTGACGCCGCGCGGGGCGAGGACCGGATTGTGCTGACCGTGGCGGGGTTCACCGACGAGGCGGTGTTCGGGTCGCCGCTGTACCAGTGGTACCGCCTGCCGGTCTCGGCCGGGACGCTGGCCCAGTTGGCCGACCGGTTCCCGGATGGGCGGGCCACGCTCATCACCGCGCAGTTCGCCGACCGGGACGAGGCCGGCCGGATCGCCGCCGACTATGCCTCCACTGTGCTCGAGGGCGACCAGGCGGGCTTGGACGCGGTGGCCTCGGGCGCGGCGGCGCTGGAGGTGGCCGACTGGGAGACCATGCGCCGGGGCCGAGTCTTCTTCGCGGGCCTCTTGGTGGCCATCCTGCTGGCGTTTGCCCTGGCCGTTGGCCTGGTGGCATTGGTCATGGTGCGGTTTCGGATCGTGGCGGACATCGATGAGGCAACGGCGGATTTCGGCGCGCTGGGGGCACTGGGCTACACATCCGGGCAGATCGCCGCCGGGACGCTGCTGGGGGTGGCGGCCGTGGTGGGCGCGGGCGCCGCCGCCGGGGTTCTGCTGGGGCACGCCGCGCTGCCGACTGTGGCCGAGGCGCTGTCCGCCCAGTCGGCCCTGACCTGGCGGCCCGGCTTCGACTGGGCGGCGGCTGGGATCTGCCTGGGCGGCATCGTCGGCGCGGCCTTGATCGTGGGGAGCTGGGCCTGCTGGCGGCTGCGGCGGCTGACCCCGCTGACGGCGCTGCGCGGGGGGCTGGAGACCCACGATTTCAAGCGCGACCGGCTGCCGCTCAGACGGCTGCGGGCGCGTTTGCCGTGGGCGCTCGCGCTCAAGGCCGGCCTGCGCGTCCCGGCCCAGCTGGTGACCATCGCGCTAGTGGTGGCGCCGACGGCGTTCATGGCGACGGCCGCGCTGGGCGCCTACGAGAACACGGCCGTCCGCAAGGATAATTTCTGGCGCACCGTGGGCGGGGAGGTTCCGGACGTGGTCGTGGAGGTCGCGGACCCGGTGGAAGCGCCCGGCGCCCTGGCCGAGATCGAGGCGCTGGGGGAGGTGCGCCAGGCCCTGGAGTACTCGAACACCCTCCAACTGCGCCTCAACGGCGAACTCACGCAGGGCCTGGCGACCGCTGATTTCAGCAAGTTCGAGGGCTCGCTGCTGTATCGGGGCCGGTTCCCCATCCACCCGAACGAGGTCGCCATCAGCGCGCGGCACGCGGAACTGCTCGGCCTGGGTGTGGGCGACGAGGTCAGGTTGGCGGCGGCCGGGGACGATGCCGCCTACCTGGTGACGGGCCTGGTCCAGACGCTGAACGAGAACGGCTTGATCGTCACTGCGACGTCCGCCGGCTTGGAGCGGATTTGGCCTGACCGGCCGTGGACGTTCATCGGCGTCTACCTGCGCGACCAGGCCGGCGCGGAGGACTTCACCCGCCGCTTGGAGGCGGGCGGGCTGATCGGCCCGGCGCTGCTGGGCGCGCTCAACCTGCGTCAGATGGCGGAGGTTCAGCTCGGGGTTTACGGCTCCATCATGGCCGCCCTGGCGGCGGCGATGCTGGTGATCGCCGCCGCGGTGACGACGTTGGTGCTGGTCGGGGTGCTGGGCGCGGCGGTGCGGCGCCAGCGGCCCGCCTTCGGGGTGCAGCGCGCCCTGGGTTTCACCACCGGCCAACTGGTCCGCCAGGTGGCGGCCACCTACTGGCCGGCCGCCGCGGCGGGCGTGGCCTTGGGCTGCGCGGCGGGGTGGGCGCTGTTCCCGTCCCTGATGGGCGCCATGTTCCGTTCGCTGGGCATCTACTCGGTGAACATGGCTGCCTCCGGCCTGGCGACTGCGGCCCTGGCGGCCGGCCTGGCCGCGTTCGCCCTGGCCGTGACCTTGGCCCTGGCCGCCGCGGTGCGCCGCGCGTCGGCCTATGCGTTGGTCAGCGAATAGGAGCCCTTCGGCTGGCCTGCTTGTATCAGGTTGCCATCGACCGGAGATCTCATTGGCCGTGGCCGCCTCGGTGAGCCGGGCGTCGGCCTATGCGTTGGTCAGCGAGTAAGAGCCCCTCGGCTGGCCTGCCTGTATCAGGTTGCCATCGACCGGAGATCTTATGCGGGGGCGGTCCGCCATTCGGCGCCCGCCGCGCCGGCCGCGCGCGGCGCAGTTGTGGCGGCCGCGCGGTGGGGAGGGTCCGGGCAGGGTCCGGGCAGGGTCCGGGTAGGCGGTTGACAGGAGCCGCCTCCACCGGTTAGATGATAACGATATTCGTTTGCGTTCGCGTGCGGGTGGCGCCGACCAGGGCGGCCCGGGACCAGAAAGGCGTGGCACATGTCGAACCCGCGTGGCGGGGCCGGATCTTGATCGCGCTCCAACCAGCCCGGCGCGCGTCCACAGCCGGTGGACGGGCGGCGGCGTTGGCGGCGTTGCGGGGGCTCTGCGGGATTGGCCTCGACGCCCGCGCCCCCGGCGCCCCGCCGCGCCCATCCGTCCGGTCCACGTTTTCGCGAACTGAACCCCAAGTCGGGCACCGGGCAGCCGGCGCCCGACACCCACAAGAAAAGGAATCTGACGCATGCGCATCCCAAGACAAAAGCTGACCGCCGTCCTCGCCGCCGGCGGGCTGGCCCTGACGGGCCTGGCCGTGGCGGGCGGTGCTGCCCTGGCCGAGGACACTGACACCGTTTCCTTGGGCGGTGTCATCTTCGAGGACCTCAACCACAACGGGGTCAAAGATGAGGGCGAAACCGGCATCGACGGTGCCTTCGCCATTTTCATTCACCCGGAGACGGGCGCCATCCGCTACCCTGACAACCCCTTGCTGTCGATCAGGGCCTACGCCGATGAGGACGGAGGTTGGCAGCAAGACGGTCTGCCACTCACCGCAGAGGGTGAGCCCTACACGGTTAGGGCGGTGCTGCCGTCTACGGGATACGTGCCCACGGTCGCCGAGGTAAAGATCAACGCCACCGGGAAACAGTTCGACCGCAAGTCTGGGGCATCCCTCAGTGTTGCCGGGGCGAGTGACTTGGCGGTGGATTTCCCGTTGTCGGAGCCTTGGGAGGACGAGCCGGAGCCGGAGGATCCGGACGCGGTGACCGTGTTGACGGTGGGGCACGCCGACGTGCTGTATCCGGAGATCGACACCGCGGCGGACGGATCAAAAGAGTTGGTGTTGAGAGCGCACGGCGATGTCATGGGCACGGTCGATTACGACAACTTGGTGATGGTCCACCCGGACGAGTCGATCGAGACCCTGCCGGAGGAGTACAGCCCTTGGGCGGATTACTCGTTTGTCGGCGAGCCGGGTTCAACCGTCTGGCAGGCGGGCCAGAGTGCGGGCAATGGCGGCGCATGGATCGGCGCGGCGGTGCAGTCTCCGACCCTGGCCGAGGCGGGTGTTCCGGCGGATGCCGCGTTCTCGTTCCGCTTGGAGGCGGTGACCGGCTCGGGCGGCGCGGAGGCGCCGGGCGAGGTGGTGCTGTGGATGGACGGCGCGGTCAGCAATGGCCACACGCTGTTCAGCACGGTCAAGGGCTTGCCCGCGTCGTGGTCGTTGCCGAAGGGGGTACATAGCCATTTCAATTGGACGTACACGGCGCCTGGGGTTTACTGCCTGGCCTTCAGCGTGCAGGCCGATGTGCCGGGCGCCGGCCGGCAGATCGACCGCCAGATCCTGACGCATGTGATCGGTTCTGGTGCCAACCCGGCCGAGGTGGAGCCCTGCGGGCGCACCATGGGGTTCCCAGCGCACGGCGAGCGGACGGTGCTTGCCTCGGACGTCATGGCGCCATATGTCAGTTCCAGCGGCAACGCGGCGTTCGCTGTTGACATCGTGGATGGACAGCTAGACGCGACGTTCAATCAGGAAGCCGCCTGGGGCGACGGCCCGGACACCGCTTATGAGATTGATGATGTGATCATGCATGGTGTGGCAGGCCAAGCGCGGCCGTACCAGCTTGAAGGCGACCCTCTGCGTATCGGCCGCCGTATCACATGGGACACCGCGCAGGTGGACGCGGCTGAATTGGCGAGTGACATCACCTGGGAGATCACCGGCATGAACGGCCCGGGCGACTTGACGGCGTCATATTCTTCCGAGTGGGCGGACCAGCAATTCGACACCGCCGAGGGCGTCCTCAGCCAAGACCTGTGGCCGGAGGCGAAACGCGAGTGGCTGAGATGGGATGTGACCCGGCCGGGCAAGTA
>JAIROU010000007.1 GCA_031257375.1 Bifidobacteriaceae bacterium | reverse complement strand
CTACTGCGGTCGAGGAAAGGGCCGCCACAAAGCCAAGTGCTATGGTAAAATATACCGGCCAATCGAAAAAAAGTGAAAGGAGGGCGCTGCCGGTGAGGGCGCGGGCGGCGTCGGCGGTGGCGCGGGCGGGGCCGCGCCGGGCGGGGCTCCCGCTGGCGGTGAGGAGGCGGCCGGGGCCGCGCCGGGCGGGGCTCCTGGTGGCGGCGGCGGCGGTTCTGGCGGCGGAAGGCACGCGCTGTGAGCTGGAGATGCCGGGCCGCTGACCGGCGATGATGCACCGCGAAGGGCCTCGATTTGGCGATTGCCCGACAAGCTCCTAAGGCTTGAGGAGCGCCGTCAGCTTGACCGGGTTGTGGTCGGAGAACTCAAACCCCAGGTCGAGCGTCTCGACTGACCTGACCTCGACGTTGGGCGAGGAGATGAAGCCGTCGATGCCGAAAAGCTGGTTCTGGCCGTCCCACGGGGCGTCGTTGAGCCGCGAGGTCGGGGCCGAGGGGTCGTTCGCCACGGTCCAGCCGGGCGCGAAGACCGAGGCGTCGAAGACGCCCGGCACCCAGTTGTCGGAGACCAGCGGATAGTCCACGCCCGGCAGCGACTGGTTGAAGTCGCCGCCCGCGATCACGTAATTGCCGCTGGCGTACTCGTCCTGGATCAGGTCGACCAGCCGCGCCATCTGCTCGGCCCGGCCCGTGCCGTCCTCATAGGCCTCCAGGTGCAGGTTGACCAGGACCAGTTCCTTGCCCCCGGCCATCTCCACCCGCTCGACCAGCAGGCACCGTTTGAGGTTGAACATTCGCACCGGCCACTTGAACGGCACCGGCAGCGACACCCGCGTCGCCTGGGTGGCGTCCAGCCCGGTGACGGTGACCAGCCCGGAGGCGACCTTGCCGATCGGCGGCCAGGGGTATGGCGTGAACATCGACTTGAAATTGGCGGCGTAGGCGGCGGTCCCGCCCAGCACGTCCCGGATCCGCGTGACCTGGTCGATCCCGTAGGAGCGGTGCGAGTCCGCGTCCACCTCTTGCAGCAGGTACACGTCGGCCGGGTTGTTCCGCAGCGCCTGGACTATCCCGTCCAGATTGGCCTCCACGAGCGACCGCGCGGGCGGCCGGACCATGTCGCCGCCGTCCATGAAGAAGTCCTGCCCGGCCCCCAGGCCGGCGTAGCCGATGTTGAAGCTGAGCACCGTCAACTCCTCGCCCGCCGCCGGCTGGCCGGCGGTCGCCCGGCCCAACAGGTCGAGGCGCTCGGTCGCCTTGGGCCGGAACTCGGTGGCGGTGGCCACCCCGAAGAACGCCACCGCCGCCACCACCACGACCAGGACCAGCGTGCCGATCACCTTGAACAGCTTGCGCAACATAGGATCGAGTCTATGGCCCAAGCTCGCTTTCAGGTCCAGACCGTCTGCACCGGCAACATTTGCCGCTCGCCCATGGCCGCCGCCGTTTTGGCGGCTTTCTTGGACGATGCCGAGTTGTCGCCCTTGGTCTCGGTCGGCTCGTCGGGCGTCTCGGCCGAGGAGGACGGCAACCCGATCGACCGGCGGGCGGCGCGGGCGCTGCGGCGGCGCGGTTACAACCCCGACCCGCGCCATCGCGCCCACCGCATCACCCGGTCGGAGTTGGAGTCCGCCGATCTGATCCTGCCCGCCACCTACGGCCACTACCGGGCGCTGTTGGCGCGGGGCGCGGACCCGGCGGCGGTCCGGATGATGCGCCAGTTCGACCCGGCGGCGGGCGGTCCGCCGGGGCCGGGCCTCGACATCGAGGACCCCTGGTACGGCGGCGAGCAAGACTTCGAGTCGGCCCTGGACCAGATCGAGGCGGCCGCGCCCGGCGTCGTGGAGCACGTCCGTGGACGCCTCTGACCGCGCCCGGCCGACGGTCGGGCGCGACCCGGCCGACCACTGGCACGAATGCGCCTGCGGCCAGCGGCATTGGGGTCCGTTCGGCGCCGCCGGGCTGCTGGTCAGCCGGGGCGACCAGGTGCTGCTCCAACTGCGGTCGGAACGCTCGCACCACGGCGGCACCTGGGGCCTGCCGGGGGGCGCCCGCCGCCAAGGCGAGGCGGCCCTGGAGGCGGCCGCCCGCGAGGGCCGCGAGGAGGTCGGGCTGGACTGGGACCTGCTCAAACCGGCCTGGTGGGTGATCGCCGACCACGGCGGCTGGTCCTACACCACCGTCGGGGCCGAGGCGCCCGTCGGCGCCGACCCGGTGGCCGGTCCGTCCAACTGGGAGACCAGCGCCCTGGCCTGGGTGGGCCGGGACCAAGTGGCGGACCGCGAACTGCATCCCGGCCTGGCCCAGGCCTGGCCCACCCTCGAGCCGCTGATCGGGCGGCGGGCGACCTTCGTGGTCGACGCCGCCAACGTGGTCGGCTCGCGGCCGGACGGCTGGTGGCGGGACCGGGCCGGGGCGGCCCGGCGCCTGCGCGGCCAACTCGAGCCGCTGGCCCGGCGGGGCCTGGCCAACATCTGGTCCGAGGCGCCCAACGGGTGGTATCCCGAACTGGTGATGGTGGTCGAGGGCCAGGCGCGCGGCATCGGGCAAGGCGAGAGCGTGACGGTGGTCGAAGCGCCGGGCGAGGGCGACGACGAGATCGTGGCCCAAGCCCGCCGCGCTGCCCAAGCGGGCCTGGGCCCGGTGCTGTACGCCTCCGCCGACAAAGGCCTGATCGCCCGCCTCACCCGGCTCGGCGTGACCGCCCGCGTCCGTCTCCGCGACCACCTCTAAACCCGGGGACGGTCCTTTCGTCCGATACCTGGGGACACACCTTGCGTCCTGACCAAGGGTGTGTCCCCAAGTGGGAGACCAAAGGACCGTCCCCGGGTTTAGGCTGGGGGGTTATGAATCCGTATTCCCTGGCGGGGGAGTTGTGCCAGTTGACGCCATTCGCAGCCGCCGACACGGAACGGGTGTTTGACTACTGCCAGGACGCGGAGATCCAGCGCTGGGTGCCGGTGCCCGTGCCGTACCGGATGGAGGACGCCGCCGTCTTCACCACCGGCGCCGCCCAGAAGGGCTGGGAGACCGAGTTGACCGGGGCCGACCGGAACTGGGCCATCCGCGTCCCGGGCCCCGACGGCCGGCCCTATCTGGCCGGCTCGGTCGGCCTGAAACCCGATCCGCCGGGCAAGTCGGTCGAGGTCGGCTACCTGGTCGCGGCCGACTGCCGGGGGCGCGGACTGGCGACCGACGCCGTCAACACCGTGGTCGCCCACGCCCTGCGGGACTTGGGCATGCGCCGGGTGCTGTGGCAAGCCGCGGTCGGCAACTGGCCGTCGCGGCGCCTGGCCGTCCGCTGCGGCTTCAAGGTCGAGGGCACGCTGCGCTCGCAACTGATCCTGCGCGGCCAGGCGGTCGACGGCTGGGTCGCCACAATCCTGGCCGAGGATCTGGCCCAAAAAGACGGCTACTGGACCGAGGACGGCCGCGTCCGCCTCTGGGACTAACCCGCACCGCCACTCGGGCACCCAGGACACCCGGCGCCAGGTGCCAGGCGCCAGGCGTGCCGGCCGGGGGCTGGTTACTTCAGGCCTTTGCCGTGGAGGTAGGGCGTGACCCGCTGGTGCAGGCGGCCGTTGGTGGCCAGGGCGTCCGAGCCGAACGGGCCGACCACTTTGCCGCGGGTGTCGGTGAAGGCGCCGCCGGCCTCGGTCACTATCGGCGCCAGGGCGATCATGTCGTGCGGGGCCAGATCGGGCTCGCAGGCGATGTCGACCGAGCCCTCGGCCACCAGCATGTAGCTCCAGAAGTCGCCGAAGGCGCGGCTGCGGCCGACGTCCCCGATCAGCCGGACCATTCCGGCCAGCCGGCCCTGGTCCTCCCATTCGGACAGCGACGAATAAGACAAGAAGGCCTCGCCCAGCTTCTTGGTCTTGGACGCCTTGAGGCGTTCGGCCGAGTCGAGGCCGGCGCCCTTCCAGGCGCCGTACCCGGCGGCCGCGAACCAGCGCGCGCCCAGGGCCGGGGCCGAGACCACCCCGACCGCCGCCCGGCCGTCCGCCACCAGGCCGATCAATGTGGCCCAGACCGGCACGCCGCGAACATAGTTGGCGGTCCCGTCGATCGGGTCCAGGACCCAGGCGCGTTTGCGGCTCTCCTGGATTTTGAGCAGTTTGGAGGTTTTCGACCCGCCGAACTCCTCGCCCAGGACTTGGTCGTCCGGCCGGGTGCGGGCCAGTTGCTCGCGCAGCAGCTGCTCGGCCCGCAAGTCGGCGTCGGTGACCGGGGTCTCGTCCTCCTTCTGGTCGACGTCGAGATCTTTGGCCCCGAAGCGGGCGCGGGTGATCTCGTCGGCCTGGTCGGCCAGCGTCAGGGCCAGGCGCAAGTCCTGGACGTAGGCGTCCGGCTCGACCGGCTCGGCCTGGGCGCGGGCCAGCCGCTCCAGAAAGGCCCGGCGGGACTTGGTCTCGGCTTCGGTCTCCCGTGGTTTAGCCAATTTTCGATCCTCTCGCTGAATTCGAGCCGCTGCCGGCCACGATACGCAAATACGACTCCAGCCGCAGCTCGCGATCGGGCGCGTTCACCGCCCATTGTCTCAGGGCGCAGCCGCGCGAATGCGGGCCGTGCGGGCAGCCGCGGGGGCAGTCGCCCGCGACCTCGGCCAAGTCTGGGAAACCGGCCAGCACCCGCTCCGGCGCGATGTGCGCCAGTCCGAAGGAGCGCACCCCGGGCGTGTCGATCACCCAGCCGCCCTCGAACTCCAGGGCCAGCGCCGAACTGGACGTGTGCCGCCCCTTGCCGGTCACCAGGTTGACCTCCCCGGTCGCCCGCGCCGCACCCGGCACAAGCCCGTTGATGAGCGTCGATTTGCCCACGCCGGAGTGCCCCACCAGCACGGACACCCGCCCGGCCAGCAGCCCGGCGAGCCGGTCGAGCCCGCTCAGGCGGGCGTCGCCGGAAGGGCCGGCGACCCGCCCCACCACCGCCACCGCCACCCCGAGCGGCTCGTAAACGTCCCGCAGGCGCCGGTCCGCCGACAGATCGGACTTGGTCAGGGCCAGGACGGCGCCGAGCCCGGCGTCGCGGGCGGCCACCAACTGCCGGTCGATCATCCCCGGCCGGGGATCGGGCTCGGCCAGCGCGGCCACGATCACCATCTGATCGGCGTTGGCCACGATCACCCGTTCGCGGCCGCGGCCCTCGTCGGTCGCCCGGCGCAGTTCCGTCCGCCGCCGCCCCACCCGCACGATCCGCGCCAGCGCGTCCCTGGCCCCGGAGGTGTCGCCGACCAAGAAGGCCTCGTCGCCCACCACCACGCCGCGGTGGGCCAGTTCGCGGGCCTTGACCGCCGTCACGTCCCGCCCGTCCAGGCGCGTCAGGTACCGGCCCCGGTCGATTCCGATCACCATGGCCGCCCTGGCCTCGGCGTGGGCCGGGCGCCGCTTGGTCCTCGGCCGCGAGCCCCGCGCCCGCCCGGGCACGTCCTCGGCCGACAAGTCCCGCCAGCGCGCGCTCAAGGCCGCACCAGGCTTTGCCACAGCTGGGCGAAGCCCGGCAGCGTCTTGGCGGTGGCGCCGATGTCCTCGACCGCCACGCCCGGCACGGCCAGCCCGATCAGCGCCCCGAAGGTGGCCATGCGATGGTCGCCGTAGGTCCGGACAAGGCCTCCGGCGAGCGGCCCAGGCCGGATCTCCAGACCGCCCGCGCGCTCGCGGGCGTCGCCCCCCAGCCGGTTGATTTCGCGGGTCAGAGCGGCCAGTCGGTCGGTTTCGTGACCCTTGAGATGCCCGATGCCGCCCAATCGGCTGGGGGTGGCGGCCAGGGTTGCCAGCCCGGCCAGGGTGGGCGCCAGTTCACCAGCCGCCGAGAGGTCCAACTCGACCCCCGCGATCCGCCCGCCCGGCGCCGTGGCCGCCAATTCGCCCGGGCCGCCAGCTTTGGGCCCGGGGCGCCATTCGACGGCGGCGCCGAAGGCGGCCAAGTATTCGCGCAGGCGGTCGCCCGGCTGGTCGGTCGCGGCCGGCCAGCCCGGCACGGCGACCCGGCCGCCGGCGACCAGGGCGGCGGCCAGGAAGGGCGCGGCGTTGGACAAGTCCGGCTCGACGGCCAGGTCGCGCCCGGTCAGGCCGCCGGGCTCGACCTCCCAGGCGAACCGCCCAGTCTGGCGGGCGGTTGCCCCGAACTCGGTCAACGCCCGGATGGTCAGGTCGACGTGCGGGCGGCTCGGCAGGGCCGCCGGGTCCAGGCGCACCCGCAGGCCGCCCGCCATCCGGGGGGCGGCCAGCAGCAGGGCGGACAGGAATTGGCTCGAAGCGGTCGCGTCCAAGACCACCCGGCCCCCGGCCAGTGCGCCCCGCCCGAGGACCGCGAACGGCAGCGACCGCCCGTCCGGCGGCCAATCGACCTGGGCGCCGAGCGCCTCAAGGGCCGCCAG
>JAIROU010000491.1 GCA_031257375.1 Bifidobacteriaceae bacterium | reverse complement strand
GGTCGCGGACGGGGCCGGGGCGGCGCGGGCGCTGGCCGAGATCGACCGCATAGAGTCCGCCTGGCGGGGCGGCGAGCTCTCCGACCGGACGGCGGCCCAGGCCATCGCCCAGGTGGTGCGCGAGTTCACCGGCCAAGAGGCGGCCGTGCTGACGCTCCTGGACCTGAGGCGGCGGGGCGACCTGCCGAGCCTGACGACGCTGATCGAGGCCGCCTACCCGGTCGAGTTCGGCGTCAAGGGGGAGGGCGAAATCGGCGAGTTGGCGGTCCGCGCGCGCCAGGCGGTGGGCCCGTGAGCTTCGCCCTGCCCTGGCTGCTGGCGGTCCTGCCGCTGGCGGTGGCGGCCGCCCTGCTGGCCGTCCGCGCCCGGGCGCGGCGCCGCCGCCAGCCGGCGCGGGGCACGCGGCTGGCCAACACCGTCAACTTCGCCGCCCTGCCCGGGTACGCGGCGGTGGCCCGCCAGCACCACCTGGCGACGGCCCTGGGGGTGGCGTTCGGCCTGGTGGCGGCGGCGGGCGCGGTCGTGCTGGCGGCCCGGCCGGTCCAGGCCGAGGTCATCACGCCGCAGAACCGCGCCCGCGACGTGGTCTTGTGCCTCGACGTGTCCGGGTCGATGTATCCGGTCGACGCCCAGGTGATAGGCCAATTCCGCCAGATCGTGGCGGGCTTCGACGGCGAGCGGGTGGCGATGTCCTGGTTCAACTCGTCGTCGGTGACGCTGTTCCCGCTGACCGACGACTACACCTTCATCGAGGACACCTTGGGGCCGCTGGAGGACCAGTTCGAGGCCATCACGGAGGCGCTGACCTGGGACGACTGGATGGAGATGCCGGCCGAGGAGTGGCCGGACGACTCCGGGACCCTGCTCGGGGAGGGATCCTCGCTGCCCGGCGACGGATTGGTCTCGTGCCTGTCGCTGTTCGATGATGTCGACACCAAGCGCTCGCGCTCGGTCATTTTCGCCACCGACAACGTGGTCGAGGGCGTCCCCATCTTCGAACTGGCCGAATCGACGCAGATGGCCGCCGATGCCGACGTACACGTGTATGCCTTATGCCCAGAAGCGTACGGCGTCGAGTGGTCGCTTGACGAGCAGGAGTTCGCCCGCGCCGCCGACGAGCTCCGGTCAGAGGTCGAGCGGGCCGGGGGAGACTTCTACGAGATCGGGCGGCGGTCGTCGGTCAGCGAGATCATCGAGTCGATCCTGGCACAGGCGGCCGGCCCGGTGGACGAGGCCCCGCGCCGGATCCTGCACGACCGGCCCGGCTGGGGGATCGGCCTGCTGGTGGTCGGCCTGGCCGGGGTGGCGGTCTGGGGGGGCTGGCGGGTCCGGCCCTGGTGGCCGACTTGGCTGCGCCGGGGCTCGCTCCTGGCCCTGACCGGGGTGATCGTCTGGAACCCGACGTTCGGCGTGGAGGACGTGACGATTCAGGCCGCCGATGCCGACGTGTTGGTTTTGGTGGACACCTCGCCCTCGGCGGCGGCCGAGGATTGGGACGGGTCGGCCCCGCGCCTGGACGGCGTGAAATCCGATCTGGCGGCCCTGGCCTCGCACTATGCCGGGTCCCACATCGCCATTATGACCTTCGACTCGTCGGCCCGGCTGCTGATGCCGCTGTCGACCGACCCGGGGGCGGCCCTGGCGGCGGCCGAGACCCTGACGCCCCTGCCGGCCTGGCGAGCCTCCGGCTCATCGATCAGCGCCGCCCTGCCGCTGCTCCTCTCGACGTTGGAACGGCTGGCCGAGGAGCACCCCGAGCGCGCCCGGCTGGTCTACTACCTGGGCGACGGCGAGCAGACCACCGACGAGCCGGTCGAGGACTTCGCGGCCGCGGCCGGCTTGATCGACGGGGGAGCGGTCTTCGGGTACGGCACCGCCCAGGGCGGCAAGATGCTCGAGCACCAGGAGACCGTCATGGGCGAGCCGGTCGGCCCGGCCGAATACATCCGGGGGCCGGACGGCGAGCTGGGGGTGTCCAGGATTGACGAAGACGCGCTCCGGCAGGTCGCCTCCGGCCTGGGCGTCGAGTACGTCCATCGGACGGCCAGCGACCCGGTCGCCCAAGGTTTCTGGGCGGGGGAGTTGCCCCAGCGCACCCTGGCCGATGAGGCCTCGCTCGGCCGCCCGGTTGGTTTCCTGGTCGCCCTGCCGGCGCTGGCGCTGCTGGTGTGGGAGTTGGCGCTGGCCTTCGGCCGGGCCGGGCGGGCCAAGGCGGCCAGCGCCTCCGGCGCCCGTGCCCGCTGGCTGCCGAGAGGCGGACCGGCATGAGGCGGCGCCGGGCGCCTGGCGCGGCATCGGCGGCATCGGCGGCATCGGACCGGTCGTGGTTGTGGGCGCGGCTGTGGGCTGGGCTCGGGATGTGCCGCCGGGCGGGCGGCCGGTCGTGGCCCGGGGCGGGAGGCCGGGCCTGGCCCGTGGCGGGAGGCCGGAAATGACTTTGGGACGGTTCGCCCAAGTGGTCGGCGCGGCGCTGGCGCTACTGCTAGCGGCTTGGCTGACGCTGGTCTGGTGGGGCGGGCGGACGGCCGCCGCGGCCTACCGCGCGACCGACTACACGCTGTCCGAGGACCGCTACTCGCTGGCCGCCGCGTTCATGGTGGCGGAGCGCTGGAAAGCCCATTTCGGCGCCGGAACGGCGGTGCTCGAGTCGGGCAACCCGGCGCGGGCCGAAGACCTCTTGCGACAGGCTTTGGCCGAGGTTCCGGACGAGAGGCAGTGCGTCGTGCGGGTGAACCTGTCCCTGGCCCAAGAACGCCAGGGCGACGCCGCTCAGTTGGTCGGCGATCGACCCCTGGCGGTCGATTTCTACGAGGCCGCCTTGCAAACTCTGCGGGACGGCCGGTGCCCGGCCCTCGACGACACCGCCGCCGAGTCCGAGGAGCGCCTGACCCTCAAGCTCCAGGACCCCGAGGCCGACCCGGACGAGGCCTCCGGCGACGGCGGCGACGATCAAGACGACGGCCAGGACGGCTCCGGCTCCGGGCCGGGGGCGAGCCCCAGTCCCGACCCCGGCGACAACCAGAGCGGCGAGCCAAACCCGGACGCGACCTCCGGCGCGGGCGGGGACTCCGACCCGCCAAGCCCCGGCGCGGGCGACGGATCCGATGACTCCAACCCCAGCGGCTCCGACGGAGACGCCGAGGAAGACGACCTGTCCGAGCGCCTCGACCGCCTAGGCCAACAAAACCGCCGCGGCCAAGTCGAACGCCAAGACCAGATCGACCCAGACAACCCCCGCCGCTCCTGGGACCAACCGGTCTGGTGATCCCCGTGACCCAGGTGGCCCCTCGACCCCGCCCCGCCCTCCCGCCCACGGGGGAGCACCCCCGCGCCGCCGCCCGGGCGGCAAAGCGAATCGGACATAACGCCCAAATGGGGTTTGTTGGTGCATTTCGCTGCCGCGCGTCGATAAACAGGTTGGCCGTGTTTGCGGCCATTTTGTGTTTAACGGTTTTGTTTAGCGGGATTGGGGTTGGCGTTTCGTGGGCGAGCGAGTTTCCCGCACGTGGGGAGAGTTTGTCGGGGCAATTGTCAGGTGGGCTGTGGTCTCCCAGGTGGCGTGCGTGGGCGTGGCCGGGCTTGGGGCTTGGTGGTGGGGGGGTGTCCGGGGATGGTTCGGGCACGGCGGTCCCGGCGTCGGCGGGGCCGTCGCAGTCGGATGGGCCGTCGGGGTCGCCGTCACCGTCATTGTCGGAATCGTCCTTTGGCCTCGAAGACGCGGGGACGCGGGAGGGGTCGTTGGAGGCGTTGGAGGGGTTGGCGGTGGGGTCGGTGTTCGCCGTTTTTCTGCTGTCGGCGCTGGTCGCGAGGGTGCGGTGAGTGGTGGTGGCGGAGAGTCTGATGGGGTTGGCGCCGGCGTTGGCGGGGGCCATGCTGCCGGTGGTGGCGGTGATCGCGGCGGGGGTGGCCGTCATCGTCTGGTTGTCGAGGATCGGCCGGGGTGAGTGAGTTGGCCGAGTGGGTTGGGGTGTTCGCGGCCGCGACGGGGTTTGGCCTTGTCGTGGGCGTGGCGTGGCGGGTGTTGGAACAGATCGTGAGGGGGGGTGAGTGAGGAATGGATTTCGATGAAATGATTGGCGACGCTTTCAGCGGCGTGCAGAGCAACCTGGGGATTATCTTCATCGCGGCTTTCGCGTTGACGGGTGTCGTTGTGGCGGTGTCGGCGGGCATCAAGTGGGTCAAGAAGATCGGCAAGTCGAGCTGAGCTTTGTTGGGGCGGCGCGCGTCAAGGCTTCCGGGCGCGCGCCGCCCGTTTCACAGTTTCGGGGGCGTGGTCGAGAGGGGCGGGTTGGGATGGTTCGGTCGAGGCGTTGGGCGGCGGCGCTGGTCGGGTTGGCGGTGTTGGCGACCGGGCTGCCGTGGGCGGTCGAGCCGGCGGGCGCCGCGGCTGGGGGGATGGTCAAGGGTGACGTGATCCCGGTGGCGCCGTTGTCGGTCGGGAATGTGATGCGGGCGTTCGAGTCGATGAGTTTGGACGAGTTCAATCGCATGATGCGGTCGGGCGCGACGAAACAGACGTTGACGACCTCGGGGTTGACTCAGGCGCTGGGCGGGGTGACGGGTTCTGGTTCCGGCGACAAGGGCGCGGTCGGGTCGGTGCTGCGCGGCAACCAGGTGGGTTCGGTCGGCACTGGGACGAAGGTGGCGGTCCCGCCGACCGTTGCGACGGCGGGCCGGGTCGGGTCGCTGGTGTCGAAGGGGGGGAAGCTGGTCGGGAACGCGACGTTGGCGGCGGCGGTGTTTTCGCTGACGTATCGGGCGGGCGCGTGGGGGATGTCGTTCATCACGGGGATTGACACGGAGGGTTTCGCGTGCGACTTCAACAAGGCGGTCGGCAGTTACGCGCTGCAATGCGGCGAGCAGGTCCGTTATGAGCCGGCGTTGGCGCCGGCGGGCTACGACTTCCGGGCGGCGCCGGGGAAAGTGTGGTCGAGTGGGACGCATGTGCCGACGGGGACGGTGCCGGTGTTCTTGATCGATTCGGACACGATCATTGCGTTCGACATGAGCGCGGACGTGCTGCTGGCGAGCGTGGGTCTGAGCTTGCTGTACGGGCAGACGTTCCACGATTTCACGTGCGAGATGACCGGGGGCTGCTCGGTCAGTCATCCGGTGCACAGGCGGTTGGCGACCCAGGGGCCGCAGGTGATCTTCCCTCCGGTCACCATGAACGTTAAGGAGACGCATGCGCTGATGATCAGCAAGGGCCAGGCGGTGAGGGATTACCTGGGGTGGTTCTGGATCGATGGCGGCGGGTGGCCGGTGGTCAATAAGGCGCGGGTGTCGTTCCAGTTCGACTTCGGGGTGGGGGGCGAGGTGTTGTACAACTACGACGGGGACCGGTTGATGTGGCGGGGCCAGTGCTTGACGGCGACGGGCGCGATTCGGCATGTGACTGTGGAGGGCGGGGATGTGCGCGACCCGCAGGAGGTTGGCGGTGAGCCGCTGGTCGAGTGCGATCCGGGCGAGCTGCTGGTGAGGTTGACCGCGGACCTGCCGACTGGGGACGGCGACCTGCGGGAGGTCGTGTGGGAGTGGTCGGCGTCTGAGGAAGAGATTGAGCGGTGGCGTTCCGTGGGCGGTCAGACGCAGGTGTTGAGCTTGTACAAGGTTGAGGACGGGAAATGGTACGACTGCCACCAGTGGCCGGACAAGTGTTCGAACTGGTGGACTGAGGTCCAAACGGAGACGGACGTGACGTACGAGTGTTATTACGGGCGTTCGTTGGTGGATGTTGGGGAGTGCATGGTTTACCGGCGCGAGTTCACGTGGCCGCGGACGGCGGATGAGGAGTTGACGGACCCGCGGGACGGGTCGGCTGTGCCGATCACGGCGGGCAATTCGATGGTGGACCCGGCGGAGTCGCCGGCGTTGAGGGCCGCGCCAGTGGCGGAGACAATCCCGGTGCGGGTGCCGCAGGCGAGCACCGCGCCGGAGACGCAGCCGCAGGTGGACCCGTTCGAGCCGCCGCCGGGCGTGGTGGTCGAGGCGCCTGTGGTGGTGCCGGGCGGGTCTGGCGGGACTGGTGGTCATGGGGACGCCTCGGACGGCTGCCCGCCCGCGTTGGGGGAGTGGTTCGAGGTGTTCAACCCGCGTTGGATCTTCGACGGGATCGTTTGCGCGTTGAAGGTGGTGTTCGTTCCTTCGGACGGGTTCTTCGAGGATCAGATCGGGCAGACCCGGCAGGTCGGCTTGACGCACGCGCCCATGTCGATAGCGCTGGCGGTCCCGCCGGTGGTCGAGGGCTTGGGGGAGGGCTGGGACGGCGGCTGCGAGTCGATGCCGGACTTCTCGGCCGTGCCGGGCCTGAAACTGGCGATGGGGTGTTCCCCGCCGGAAAGCCCGGCGTGGCGGGTCGCCTGGACGATCATGGTGATCTGCTTGTGGGTCGGGGCGGTGTTGGCGTTGTGGCGGATGGCGCACAACGCGATCGGTGGCAGGGAGTGACCGGCCGGTGGTGACCGAGTTCGTCCTGGAATGCCTGTTCGGGCTGATCAGGGGCTTGATCGCGCTTGGCCCGACGTACACTCCCCCGATTGCGGAGGCCGCGAGGCAGGCTGAGACGGTCGGCGGCACCGCGGCGGGCCTGGGCGGCTACGTGCCGGTCGGCCAGTTGGCGCTGGTGCTGGCGCTCCTGGTGGTCGCCAAGCTCGCGTTGCTGGCCTGGCAGTTGATCGTGTTCATTTACCACCAGTTCTGGGGCTCGTCATGATCGAGGGCTACATCGGCCGCCCTGGCAGCGGGAAGAGTTACCTCTTGACGGAAAAGGTCGTGCGGCTGGCGGACCGGGGCGAGAAATGCTTCACGAATTGGGACATCGCGCATGAGAATGTGTGGCGGTATGAGGCGGACGATTTGTTGGATTTGCCGCCGGGGAAGATTTTTATCGATGAGGCGCACTTGTGGTTCCCGGCGAGGGCGGCGCTCCGGCTGCCGCCGTCGTGGTTGGCTATGTTGTCGCAGACCCGGAAGTCGGGGTGGGACTTGTTTTGGGCGACCCAGCATGAGACGCGCGTGGACCGGGTCCTGCGGGACGTGACGTGTTGGATGCATTTGTGTACGGCGTGGTGGAAACGTCAGAACAACGCTCCTTTGATTTTCCACATTGAGACTTGGGAGCCCGAGGATTTCCGTAAGAAGGGCAAGAGGGTGATGGCCCAGTGGAAATTCTTCAATAAGAGGGTCGCCGCGGCTTATGACACTTTCGAGCATTTGGAAGTGGCGGAGCATGCGGAATCCGATTCGGATGTTTACCGGTTGAAAAGCGAGGCGCGGAAACGCGGGAAGGGCGGTCGGTGATGGCTGGGGAGAAGAAGGGCGGGAAGTGGCGTCTGCCGGTGCGGCTGGCGCCGTGGACGTTCACGAAGCTTGGTGTGATCGCGGTGGCGGCGGCGTTCGCGGCGTCGGCGTGGCGGAACATGCCGCCGATGCCGGGCGCGTCAGGGAAGGCCGCCGGCGCGGGAATCGCCATCCTGGTGCTGGTGGCGTTCCTCCTCGGGCGGCGTTCGGTGAAGGCCGAGGCGGTGGCGACAGCGGTCGCGTCGGCGCGCGCGCAGGCGCTGGCCGCGGCGAAGGCTCACGCGGAGGCGAAGTCTGTGGCCGCGGTCCAGGTGAACATTGGGGACGGGGCGCGGGCGGTCGCCGCGCGGGAGATCGACGTGCCTTCATGGGTCGCGGGCCGGGTGGTCGGCGCGGATGAGGTGGCCGAGCAGTTGGACGGCTCGGACGCGGCCGAGGGGATGCTGGAAGACGCGGGCGCGTCGGTCGGCGGCCTGTTGGAGGCGGCCAGCCCGGACGCGGCTGAGGCCGTCTGATGGGCTGGCTGGACGGCTGGGACGCCCGCCGGGATCAGGAGGCGGCCCGCGAGCAGCTGCGCCGCGCGGCCGGGTTCGCCGGCGTGGAAGAGGTCGAGAGGGCGGCCGGGGCGTTCGACGCTGCCGAGTTCCCGGAGTCCGGGTGCGCGTTCCAATTGGTCGTCTCGCCCGGCTCGGTGCGGCTGGGCACGAAGATGGTGTGGGAGCTGGACCGCGCGCCTGAGCCGCCGCTTGTGTCCGGCGACGGCTGGGACCAGCCGGCCTTGTGGGAGGATTCGGTTCGGCGGGAGATCCGTGAGTGGTCGAGGAAAAGCCGCGCGAACATGGTCAAGACCATCGCGGCGTTGGACTTCAAGGAGTGGCTGTCGAGGTCGGGCGGCGCGCTCGGGATGGTGACGTTGACGCTGCCGCGCGAGTGGCTGGTGGTCGCGCCGTCGGGGAAGGCGTTCAAGCGGCTGGTGCGGGCGTTGCGGCGGCGGATGGTCCGCGCCGGGGTTGAGCCGGTCGGCGTCTGGAAGCTCGAGTTCCAGCGGCGCGGCGCGCCGCACCTGCACATCATGATGCGGTGCCCGACCTGGGTCGGGCGTGAGAGGTTCGAGGTGTGGCTGTCGAGGGCGTGGGCCGAAGTCTGCCGCGACAGCCTGGACCCGCCCGAGCGGGATCAGTGGGTCGCGTCGGGCGAGTTCGCGAGGCATTTGGGGGCGGGCACCGCGGTTGACTTTGACCGGCGGGACGTGAAAGACCCGCGCCGGGCCGCGATCTACTTCCTTGGCCATTCCGCGAAGACGGGGGACGGGAAGGAATATCAGCATCGGGTGCCGCCCGCGTGGCGGGGCGAGGGCCTGGGGCCTGGCCGGTTCTGGGGCGTGTGGGGCTTGAAGCCCCGCCGGCGCGTGGTCGAGCTGCGCGGGCGGGACTGGTACCGGGCGCGCCGGATGCTGCGTCATGTGCGGCGGGCGCGGGCGTGGGAGGTGGCCGCGAGCCGCGCCAGGCACGCCGGGCGGCGGGTGTGGGATGTGGTGTCCCCAAAAGTGAGGGGCTTCGGCGCGCGCGGCGGGGGGACCGTCGTGGTCAATGACGGGCCGCGGCTGGCGCGGGGGCTGGCCGCGGCGCTGGCCTGAGGGTCAGCGGCGGCGCATCTGCCGGCGCATCTGCCGGCGCAGTTCCTTCGGGATCGGTGGGGCATCGGGCGGCATCGGCGCGCCTCGGGGGCGCGCGGGCGGGCCTGTCGGAACCCATTGGGCGGGCGGTTTGAGGATTTCGAGCCGGGCCGGGGTGCCGTCGAACCATTCTGTGAAATTCGCGGCGCCGGTCACAGCCTGTGAGGCGTAAACCGTGAGTAATGCTTGGGTAAAAGCGTCGAGGGCTTGGCGGGGGATGGGCGTTGGGCAGCCGTGGCGGTCGAGGATGGCGGCCGTGATGGCGGCCGGGTCGCGTTGGGCCTGGGCGACGAACGCGGCGGCGAGGTCGCGGGGCGTGTCGGCGAGGATGAGCCCGTGCCGGGGCCGGTCGTTGACGGTGACGATGGTGGCGGCGGCCAGGGCGTGGCGCAGCTCCGCGGTGGTGGTCTTCCACCGTCCGGCGATCCTGGGCCGGTCGTCGTATAGCTCGCCGCGCTTGCCGAACTCGGAGACTTGCGGGAGGTGCCGCTTGGCGAGCGAGAACAGGGCCGCGTCGGTGGTGTCGATCCCGGCGAACGTGTCGTCCTCGCCGGTCAGCCATGTGATGGTCAGCGCGGTGATGGCGTGGGGGTGGTGCATGGCTGGGATTGTAGTGGCGGGTTCATCGGCGCGGGTTCCAGGGCTCGTTGTACGGGGGGCGCCGGGCGGGCTCGGGCGGCGGGGTTTGGGGGCGGGGCCAGACCATGAATGGGATCCGGGTTTGGGTCTCCCAGATCAGGAGCGCGTCGTCCTGGGCCTGGGTGAGCCTCCAGGCGGCCATGGCTTCCAGGGAGACGGCTTGGACGGCGATGGCGGGGTCGGAGCCGCGGGGCAGTCTGATGACGGCGCCGTGAGCGTCCCAGAGGGCGGACCGGGCGGCGTCGATGCGGAGTTGTGCGGCTTGGAGCAGGTCTGCGGGCCATTGGCCGCCCCGCCGGTCGGGCGACCGGCGGGGCTGGTGGGCGTGGGTCACCGTGGATCCTCGACGGGGCGCGAGTCCGCCAGGCGGGCGGCGAGTCCCTCGACGGTCTGCAGCAACCAGAGGAGGGCGTCGAGGTATTGCTTGTCCTCCGCCTGGCGCTTGGGGTTGTCGGTCGGGGGTTCCTGCTCCTGGCGGGCGATCTTGGCCCGGAGGTCGCGGGCCTCGGTGGTGAGGGTGGACTGTAGCCACGCGGCTTGGTTGGCGGTGATGGTGAGTTGGCGGTTCATGTCGGTTGTTCCTTTCACGCTGGTTCCTTGGTGTCGGCGGCTGCGCTGGTGTGGCCAGCCATCTTTTTGGCTGGCCACGCCTGCCTGCCGCCAACAGCGCAGCCAGCACGGCGCCGAGGGGTCCC
>JAIROU010000483.1 GCA_031257375.1 Bifidobacteriaceae bacterium | reverse complement strand
AAATGGGTCACAAGCAACCTCCTGGCAAGGCAGCAAGAACTCTTCGAGGCCCTCGGCACGCCACTGACCGTCGAGCCACTGCTACCACATACCTAACTTTCCCGGATTACGTGGTTAACAACCCACCCGATTTGACGCCGGAGCAGACTTGGTTCGCAGACGGCTACAGCCAGGTTTGGAGCGTGGCCGCGCCAGCCGACAACGGCGCCTATTTCTTCCGGTCCGTCACGGCGACCGAACGGGTGGTGGTGACGGCCGAATATGCCGACGGCCAAGACCTCAAGCAGGGCTGGGACAGGGCGGACGGCACTCGCTTGTGGTCCACCGAGGAAAGCACCGGGGGGATCATCGGGTGCCGGTATGGCGGGACCTCCGACCAGGTGCTTTGCGCCACCGGGGCAGACGGGTGGATTTACTACATGGTCGATCCGGCGACTGGGGAGGTTAGGTCCGGAACAGCCGACAAGCAGGTCATTCCATCCGAGCAGCCGAGCGGCGGCTGGGGTTGCGAGCCCGACCCGCTCGACAGCGGCATCATCTGGAGCTGCAGTGTCAACGACTACTACGACCAACCCATCCACGGCTACGTCGGGGTCTGGACCGACCCGGAGGGCCGGACTCTCTGGCAAAGCGACGAGGTGCCCGTGAACCCGGACGCCGAGGGGCGCATCGACAATTGGACCGTGGCCGAGGAACGCGATGGTCTGATCGTGCTGTCTAACCCTTGGGCCGGCCGTCCCTCCCTATTGGATGCCGCCACAGGCCGGGACTTGCTGGAAGGCCAGAGCTGCGAAGACCTCCAAGTCTTCGCCGACGGCCATGTCTGGTGCCGTGATCGGCAGCTCAGAGGCATCGAGACCGGGGCGCAGTGCAACGGCTTGGAAGTCGAAACGACCAACCTGGAACTGGACGACGGCGCATCTGTCACGCTGCACCGCTCCAGCCGCAACTTGGTCGGGTTCTTCGACGGGTACCACCCGCCCGATGTGGTCTACCTGCACGGCTGCGAAGAAGGATACGACGCCCTGGACCCGGCCTCGGGCGACGTCCTCTACCTGATCGACAACCGGCCGATCGTCTTCTCCCTCGTCTCATCTTGGGGCCTGTGGGGCGGGGGCGACTTGGTCGCCTTCGTCGATGAGTCTGGCACGATCAGCGCAGTCGAGGCGGCCACCGGCGAGGTCGTCTGGGATCGCGCCGGTGACCAGGGCTGGGAGTTGCAAAGGAACCCCACCGCTTCGCGGGCGTCTTTCCTCGACCAGGGCACGCTGGCGTTCCAGACGCTCCGGGCAGACCAGGGCCAAGCCGTCCTCGAGGTTTTCGACGCCCGGACGGGCGAAGTTGTGATGGCCCGGCGGACGGCTATGGCGCAGGGCGAGTGGTCCACCAGCCAAGACGCCTATTGGCATTGGAACACCGCCGCCCAGCCGGGCGAGCCCTATGTGATCGAGGACGACCTGCAAAGCTTGACCCTGTGGGAGAAGGATCCGGAGGCGGGGCCTGCCCAGGTCGAGCCGGTCGGATTGCCGGACGGCCTGCCGAGGTGCCCGGACGGCCAAGAGCCGCTGGTCTGGTCGCAGTTCGGGGACGATTATGTGATCGTCTGCGCGACCGGCGACGCGACCCGGTTCTCAGTCCTGGCCCGCCAGAACGGGGCCGAGCGGCGGGCGGTCGAGTTGACCTTCACCGAGGGCGGCTGCGCCGTCCAGTTTGACGATCAACAGACGGTCTACCTGTCGCTCGGCGGCGCCTACGTGACGAAGGCGGACGGAAGCCTGACGGCCGCACGGGACTCCTGGTCGTGGCGGTCCGGGCGGGTCGAGTTCGACAACCCGCCCCCGGACGACTGGCTGGCCTGCCCGGCCGGGTCGTGGCCGATCGCCCTGGCCACCTACGGCGCCGGGCACGTGCTGGTCTTCGGCACGGCGCTGGACCGGGCAACGCTGCTGAAGTGGCGGGACGGTGAACTGGGCGAGGGCGAGTCGGGCGACGTGGCGGCCGAGGCGGGCGGCTGGTGCGCCAGCGCCGAACAGGTCAAGGCCTGCACCTTCGCCGCCCCGGCCCTGGTCTCTTACACCCCCGACGGCGCCGACCAGGCCGTCCAGCGGCCGGTCGACTCGAACTACTTCGACGCCGCCGGGGCCGGCGGGACGGGCCGGGGCAAGGGCGCCTACAACGTCGACACCCCCCAAGCCACCGCCGCTGACCAAGTGCGATACCTGGTCGAAGTGCTGGAGGCCTCGGCCGCCAACCGGGCCGATGTGGAGGCCTTGCTGAGGCAGGTGGACCAGCGCCAAGTGACCGACGCGACCATCGCCGGGCTGGCGGCGGTGGCGGACTCGCGCGCCCGCCTGGCCCAGGGCGTCGAGTCGGCGCCGGTCTCCGAGGTCCCCGGCGGCCCCGCCCTGGCGGCCAAGCTCCAGGCGGCGTTGGAGACCTCCGAGGCGGCCGACCGCATGTACGTCGAGTGGGCCGAGGCGGTGCGCGGCGGTGCCGACCCGGCCGCCTCCGGGAAGGTCTGGGAGGCCACCGCCCACCAATCGGAGGTCCTCAAACAGGAGTTCGTGGACCTGTGGAACGCCCAGATCGCGCCGCAGTTCTCGGTCCGCGAGTTCCGGGCCGCCGAGATCTGACGGTCCCGGCCCGGGAACGGGGGGCGGGGGCGGCGGCCGGGCGAACCCGGCCGGGGTCCTGGCGGCGCGGGGCGGCGGCCGACCGGGGACGGGGCCGGGCGCGGGGCGGCCGGTTCACATGGTTAGGCGCATGACCAAGGCGTCGCGGCCGGACGGCTGGTAGTAGGCGCGGCGCCGCCCGATCTGCTCGAAGCCGAGCGACCGGTACAGGCCGATGGCCGCAGCCGACCCGTCCGCCACTTCGAGGAAGACTTGGCCGACGCCCGCCGTCCGGGCCTCGGCCAGCAGCGCCTCCATCAGGCGCCGGCCGATCCCCTGACCCTGGCGGTCCGGGGCGACGGCGATGGGCATGACCTCGGCGCTGTCCAACCCCAGGAAGATCCCGGCGTACCCCTGGAACCGGCCCGCTGTTTCGGCCACGAAGTAGCGGCGGTCGGGGCCTGTCAGTTCAGCCGCCACCAGATCGCGCGACCACGCCTCGGGGCCGAAGGCCAGTTCTTCGAGTTCGGCTATTCGGTCGATGTCCGATGCCGTCGCCATCGTCACGCTCACCGGCTCGCGCGGTCGGCCGCCCGCCTCCGCGCCTGACCGAATCGCGGCGCCCGGTTCGACCGCCCGTCGAGGCCCACCCATCGCCTTTGCCTTACCCGTCATTCCCAGTCCCTGGCCCACTCGACAGCGGCGCGGGTGGTCACCTGGCCGGTCGAGCAGGTGGGGAAGCCGGTCTCGGGATCGGGGTCTATCGCGATGGGATCATCGAACTGCGCCAACCCGATCATGGCCGCCTGGTCGACCAGCCTGGACAGGCCGAGCCCACGTCGCACCGCCATTAGCCGGGCACTGTCCCTGGCGGCGTCAGATAGCGTCAGGATGGTGCGCACTCCCGCATCGTATTGAGCGTCAGACCGATGAGCAACCATGCGACTTTCCCTTCCTTCTGGTCGCCGTCTTGGGCGCCAGCCAACCCAGCTTCAAGCGCCGCCCAAACTCCTTGAGATCGCAGGGGCGAGGGCGCCAATCACAGACGCCCGACCGGCCGCCACCCGAGCCGAGCCAGGCCGAGCCGGGCTGGGCCGACCGCCAACAGTAAGGGCTTGCCGGCGGCGGGATCTGAACATCGGCGTGGCGCCGGAGCAGGTCGCGGCGGAACTGCGCGCCTCGACCGAGACGTTCCGTCACCGTCGGAAGCACGCCAGCGACTGGACACCCCGCCAATCGGGTATCGCCGCGCACGCTGACCGGCCCCGGCTCCTTGGCGATCAATTGACACAGCAACTGGCCGGGCGTGAGCACATCGATCCCGTGCAAAGCGAGCCTGGGCGCGGGGAAATCAACCACGTTGAAGGTCACGAGCGACTGGGCTTGGGCTTTGCGCGCTGCCGCCACCACGTGCAGATCGCCCGGGTCCGGGCTGTCTAGCTCGTCGATCAGGTCTTCGTAGCCCTCCACCATGGCGTCCTCGAAGAACTCCCGCATCTGCCGGAAGCGGTCGGCGGCCTTCTCGGGCGGCAGGTCGGGCCTGGCTCTGCGGGTAGCCCTTTCGCCGTCCAACAGGACCTGCTCCGACCAGTGGGGCTGCACCACGCCCGCCTCGGCCAGGCGCAGCAAGAAGTTCGTCAGCGCAACGGGCGCCAGCACGCAGGAGTCGATAAAGATCGCCAGCATCAACGGCCGCCGCCGTGGCGGGTCGATTCGATGGCGTCCGCGTAATCCCCCAGGGACATGTCCGCCTCGCCCGTCTCAGCGGCTTCTGCGGCCAGGGCGTCGAGGAATCCCAAGCGACCTTTGGTGCGCGCCGCCTTGTAAGCCAAGACGTCTTCCAGCCGGACCATCCGGCGCACGCTGGGACGCTCGTGGGGGATCCGGCCTTCCTCCAGCAGCTTGACCAAAGTCGGCCGGGACACATTCAACAACTCCGCCGCCCGCCCGGTGCCCACCAAGGTTGACACGGCCTCGACCCGCACCGCCGACCCTGACGCCAAAGCCGCGCCAGCCACCGCCAACAGCTTTCTCAGCGAGCCAGGCGCGGAACTGCCCGCCTGGGACACAAAATCGGCGATCGAGTCGATCTCGGCTTGGTCAGTGGGAGGCAACACCGTCTCGCCGGTGGCTGGCGCGCTCATAGCCCAAACCTGCCACCGGTACGAATAAAACGATAGTTTCGATTGTGTTGAAACCGTTGCCGCTGCCGTGCGCGCTACGTCCGCGGGCCTCGCCCGCCACCCCGGCATCGCCAGCGCCGACCAGCCCGAAACCCGCGGCGCCGCCACCACCACCCTCGCACGGCGGCGCGGGCCGCCCTTGAACTTCGCCGCCTACCGCTGCGGCAACGTGGCGCCGCACGCCGGCGGGGTGCTCGTCCTAGCCCGCCACACCGCCGCACCGAAGGTCGGCGGCTTGTGTCAGCGGTGAAAACCCCCTTCCGCCTTGCCCCACGGCGCCAGGCGCCAGGTTTTGACTGTAGGCAGAAGCAGCACTCAAGCCAGAAGCGGTCAACGGACACATCCTCTCCTTGCGAAAAAAGGGGCGCAACCTTCGCGGTTGCGCCCCTTGAGGGGCATCTGCCCCGGTGTTAGTTTGTGGATCGGCGCGAGGCCGATGAAGCGAGACTAGCGCACAGCGGATGAGCCCCTTGTTGCGGCCGGGTCACGGGGAGGCCCGCTTGGTGGCGGTTGGCGCGGACACGTCTGGGCGGCGCAGATAGAGGGGCTGCGTGGAGACGTCTTGGCCGGTGGCGGCGCGGAGCGCGGCCAGGCGGGCGAGCAGGCCCGGATCGACGGCGATCGGCTCGCCGACCACCGGCGCGAACTGGTCGGCGTAGCGCTGGGCGCCCTCTCCGACCACGATCGAGGCCGGCGGCGCCGCCGCCGGCGCCCCGACCGCCGGTCCCTCCAGCCTGGTCAACCCGTCGATCCGGCCCGCCCGATCAACCCGGTAGCGAGCCCAGTAGACCTCGCGGCGTTTGGCGTCCAAAACGGCCAAAACCGAAACGCCGGCCTGAAGGCCGAGCCGCCGCGCGGCATCGGCGGCCAGGACGTCCAAATCCGAGACGCCCCAAACCGGCCGGCCGAGCGCCAGGCCGAGGGTTTGGGCGGTGGCCAGGGCGATCCGCAGGCCGGTGTAGGGGGCGGGGCCGCGGCCCACGGCGATGGCGGCCAAGTCCTGCGGGCGCAGCTGGGCATCCGCCAAAACCTGCTTGACCAGGGGGATCATCGACTCGACATGGGCTCGCGGCTGGTCGTGGGCCAGACTGAGGTCCGGCTGGCCGGGCCGGGCCAGGCCGACGGCGCTGGGACCGGCCGCGCTCAAGCCCAGGACCGGGCCGGGCAGAATCGATTCAGTCACTCGGGCTAGCCTAAACCCCGCGCCTCGTCCAAGGCCGCCCCGGCCGAGGCGGCGGTCACCAGGGCCATGCCGGCGGCCGCCCACCAGCCCAGGGCCTGCCCGGCGATCAGCCAGCCGAACAGCGCCGCCGAGGCCGGCGCCAGGGCGGTCGTGACCGCGAAGGTGGCGGGCGCCATGCCCCGCAGGGCGACCATCTCCAGGCCGTAAGGGATCAAAGTCCCCAGCAGCGCGACCAGCCCGCCCCAGCCCAAGGTCTCCCACTCGATCGGCCGCGCCATCAGGTCCGGCAAGCCGCGCGGCAAGGAGGCCAGGGCGGCCAGCGCCATGCCGATGGCGAAGCCGTCGGCGTTCCGGAAGACGCGACCCACCCAGCGGGTGCAGAGAATATAGGACGCCCAGGCCGCTCCGGCGGCCAGAATCAGGGCCGTGCCCAAGGCGTCAGCCCCGGCCAGGTCGAAGCCGGAGAGCATCGCCACCCCGCCCAACGCCAAGGCCGCCCACAACCACGCCCGCCACACCCGGGCCAAGACGACCGAGAGCACCAGCGGCCCCAGCATCTCGATGGTCACGGCCGGGCCGACCGGGATCCGGTCGATGGCCTCGTAGAAGAACGTGTTCATGACCACCATCGACAGCGCGTAGCAGGCGGCCGCGGCCCAACCCTCGCGCCCCAGTCCGCGCACACGGGGCCGGATGGCGACCAGCAGCACGACCGCCGAGAGCCCCGTCCGGAACAGCACCATGGCCGACGGCCCGACCACCTCGAAGGCTTTGACCGCGAAGCCGGACCCGGCGCTGAACGACAATTGCGCCGCCACCGCCAGGATCAGGGCGGCTCTCAAGGAGACGGGGCGGGCTGAGGGCACCACTCCAGCCTAAGCCTGAATCCACCGATCCGGCCTTGCTCTGGGCGGCGACACGGCCCCGAATAATGGGGAGATGCCTTCCTGGCCTGCGATAATGGTAGTTAGTAAGCAGTCCGAACCGCAGAAGAG
>JAIROU010000411.1 GCA_031257375.1 Bifidobacteriaceae bacterium | reverse complement strand
GCCAGCGCCAGCGGGTGGCGATCGCGCGGGCGGTGGCGCTGGATCCCCGGCTGCTGATCGCGGACGAGCCGACCAGCGCGCTGGACGTGTCGGTCCAGGCCCAGGTCTTGGACGTGTTCCGGGAGTTGCAGGCGCGGCTCGGCTTCGCCTGCCTGTTCATCAGCCACGACTTGGCCGTGGTCGACGCCCAGGCCGACCGGGTGGCGGTGATTCGCCAGGGCCGGATCGTGGAGCAGGGCGACCGCCGCCGGATTCTGACCAGCCCGGCCGATCCGTACACCCGCCGCCTGCTGGCCTGCGCTCCCGTGCCCGATCCGGCGGTCCAACGGGCGCGCGGGCGCGCCCGCCTCGAACTGGCGGCGGAGCCCGCCTAGCCGGTCGCCCGGCGCCGACCTAAGAAAGGACCTGCCATGCAGCCCAACTCCGACTACCGGGCCGATGATCCGGTCGCGGTCGCACGGGCCTTGGTCGAGCAGGTCGGCTGGGCCTCGTTGGTGTCGCACCCGGCCGGGCGCGGTCTGATCGCCTCGCACTATCCCATCATTCTGGCCGGGGCTGCGGCCGGCTCCGGGGATGCGGCCGGGACTGCGGCTGGCGCTGGGGCTGGGGCTGGGGCTGGGGCCGCGGCTGGCTCCGGGGTCGGCGGCGGCGCCGGGGCGGACGGCATCGTGCTGATCGGGCACATGTGCCGGCCGGACGCCCTCGACCACCAACTGGGGCGGGGCGAACTGCTGGTGATCGTCACCGGACCGGAAGGCTACATCAGCCCTAGCTGGTACCCCCCTGGCAGGCCGGCCGTGCCGACCTGGAACTACGTCACGGCGCACCTCACGGGCGTCCCCGAACTGCTGGCCGACCAGGCCAACTGGCAGGCGCTGGAAGACCTGGTGGCGCACTTCGAACGGCCGCTGGCCCGGCCCCGGCTGATGCGCGCGGCGCCGGACGACGCCCGCTACGCCAGCCGTGTGGCGAGCGCCACGGTCGGTTTCAGACTGGCGGTCACTGGCCTGGACGTGCGGGTCAAACTGAGCCAGGACAAGCCGCCGGAAGTGCGGCGCAGAATCATCGAACAGCTCGAGGCCGGCGGCCCTTACGCCAATCCGGCCTTGGCCGCCGCCATGCGGCGAATCAACCAGGAGGAAACATGAACAGCGTTGCAGAAGGCGGCGGGGGCTTCGGCGGGGGGCCGACGGGCGGCGGGACGGTCGAACTGGTCGGCGCGCGCCTGCCGGGGCGCCCGGGGGCGGTCGACGTGTCGGTGGTCGACGGCCTGGTGGCGGCGATCCGCCCGGCCTGGCCGGTGTCGGAGTCGGCGCGGGGGCCGGGGGCGGCGCCGCGCCTGGCCGCCGGCGGGCGCTGGCTGGTCCCCGGTTTCTGGGACGAGCACGTCCACTTCGCCACCTGGGCGGCGCATTCGCGGCGGATCGACGTGTCGGGGGCGGGATCGGCGGCGGAGGTCGCCGAGGTGGCGCGCCAGGCGGCCATCGACAGCCCGGTCGGACCGCTGATGCTGGCCGGGTTCAGGGACGGGCTGTGGCCGGACGCGCCGGACCGCGCCCTGTTCGACGCCGCCGCGCCCGGCCGGGAGGTCGTGGCCGTCTCCGGAGACCTGCACTGCGCCTGGCTGAGCGGCCCGGCGCTGGCCCGCGTCGGCGCCGGCGACCATCCCACGGGGTTGCTCCGGGTGGTCGAGGCCTTTGGGCTCGGACCGGTCTTCGTCACGGTCTCCCAGGCCACGGCCGACGCTTGGGCGGCGCACGCCGCCCGGGCCGCCGCCGGCCGGGGGGTGGTCGGCCTGGTCGATCTGGAGATGGCCTGGACGCGGCCGGACTGGCTGCGGCGGCGGGCGGGCGGCTTTGACTGGCTGCGGGTCGAGTGCGGCTTCTACCCGCCCGATCTGGACCGCGCCCTGGCCGAGGGCGGCCGGACCGGTCAGGCGGTCGAGGGCGATCGGCTGATCGCCGTGGGACCGCTCAAGATCATCTCGGACGGCTCCCTCAACACGCGCACGGCTTGGTGCTTCGACCCCTATCCGGGGCTCACCGGCGCGGCCGCCTGCGGCCTCGTCACCGCGCCCGTCGACGAATTGATCCCGCTGATGCGGCGGGCCGCGGCGGCCGGGCTGACTCCGGCCGTGCACGCCATCGGGGACCGGGCCAACGCCGCCGCCCTGGACGCCTTCGAGGCGGTCGGCCGCGGGGGCCGGATCGAGCATGCCCAATTGCTGCGCTGGGCCGACATCGACCGCTTCGCCCGCCTGGGCGTGGTCGCCTCGGTCCAGCCGGTCCACGCCCTCGATGACCGGGACGTCGCCGACCGGCACTTTCCGGGCCGGACCGACCGGGCTTACCCGCTGGCCAGCCTGCTGGCGGCGGGCGCCCAACTGGCCTTCGGCTCGGACGCGCCGGTCGCCCCGCTCGACCCCTGGGCGGGCGTCGCGGCGGCCGTCAGCCGGACCGGCGACGGGCGGCCGCCTTGGCACCCGGAGCAGCGGATCGGCGTCCGGCAGGCCATCGCCGCCTCGGCCCGGGGCCGCGGCCAGGTCGAAACCGGCATGGTGGCGGACCTGCAATTGGTCGAGCGCGACCCGCTGGCCGCTCCTGCGGAGGAACTGCGGACCATGCCGGTGGCGGCCACGTGGGTGGCCGGACGGGCGACGCATAGCTGGCTCTGAGCGCCTGTTCGCGCGGCCCGCTCCGGGGGGCGGGAAGCGGCGGGCCGGGCGGCCGGACCGACCTGGCGGCATCGGACTGAGCGGCGGGCCGGGCCGGGCGCCGGGAGCGACCTGGCGGCATCGGACTGAGCGGCGGGCCGGGCTGAGCGGCGCCGGGCTGAGCGGCGCCGGGCCGGGGAGCGGCGGGCCGGGCCGGGCGGCATCGGGCAACCCCCGCGCGCCCCCTGATCAGCCGCGCAACCCCTTGAAACCAAACCGGAAGACCAGTTCCCGCCCGGCCGGGAGCCGGTACTCCGGGTGCGGCTCGGCCCCCCACGAGTCGTCCCCGCCAACGCCCCGCCGCATCAGCGCCGGGCGCAGGACGGTCTGCTGGATGGGCGGGAGCTCGACCGGGTGGGCGGCGTTCTCGATCTCGAACGGCGTCCACGGCAGGGCCGAGAACTCCATCCCCCCGGCCTGCCCGGCGCAGTCGAAGCGCAGGCCGTTGCCCCGGCCGTCGGTGACCTCGGCCCAGCGCACGCCGGTGTGGTTGCCGGCCTCCTGCGGGCGCAGATAGGCGGTCAGCTGGTCGGCCACGTCAGCCTCGTAAATGCCCAGCCGGGCGCCCCGCCGCCGGTCCACATAGGTCTCGGCCGGGCCGTCGCCGTACCAGCGCAAGCGCCTCAAGTCCGCCGATGCCGTCAACAAGGCCCCGAACTCGGGCATGTCCCCCAGCCCGGCGCCCGGCCGGACGGTCAACTCGAGCTCGATCCGGCCGTCCGCGAAGACGGAGTACACCATGTCGCACTGGCTGGGCGGCGCGCCGCCCAGTTCGAGCCCGTAGCGGACCTCCACCCGATCGGCCAGGCAGGCGGCCGAGGGGTTGGCCGCCGCCGGGTCCGCCCCGGCTCCTCCCCCGCCCGGCAGGTCGTTCCTGATCCGGGCGTAACGGCTGGCCAGCAGCCATTGCCCGTCCCGCAACGGCATCTGCCAGCCGACCTCGTTCGACGTCGGCGCGTGCCAGAAGTTCGGCCTGGGGACGCCGCGCAGCAACTCGTGGCCGCCGTCCGGGGTGAACCCGAAACGGTAGGAGACCAGCCCGCCGTGAATGCGGGAGAACAAAGCCATGAAATGCCGCCCGCGGACGCCGAAGTTGTGGATGCCCTCGACCAGTTCCGGCGCCTCGGCCCGGCCCGCCTCGGCCCGGCCCGCCCCGGCCCGGCCCGCCTCGGCCCGCCCGGCTCCGGCGCCGGCGCCCGTCTGGCCGGTCCCGGTGTCCCACGCCGCGCGGCACACCGCCTGTCCGAAGGCCACCTCATACCCGGCCTCGGCCCAGGCGGTGGCCGATCGCAGCCTGAACGAGATGTCGACCGCGTACTCGCCCGGCCCCTTAGGGATCGCGAAGGCGGGCGGGTAGGCCCGGCTCTCCCCCGGCCCAACCTCGATCTCGAGGCGCCGCTCGGCCAGTTTGCGCCCGTCCCGGGACAAGGAGGCCAGGCAGTCGTAATCGCCGGCGCCGGTGAACAGGTGCCGGTTGTTGACGGTGAAGCCGCTGGGGCTGATCACAACCTCGATCGGTTGGTAGAGGTACTTCAATTCCTGGGTCTTGGGGGTCGCGCCGCGATCGACGAACCAAACGCCGTTGCCGGAGAAGTCGAGGTCGTTGGGGGCGTCGCCGGTGTCGCCGCCGTAGCCGAAGTAGCCCCGGCCGTAGCGGTCGGTCCGCTGGATCACCTGGTCCGCGAAGTCCCAGATGAAGCCGCCCTGAAAAAGCGGCTCGCGGTAGGCCAGCTCGAGATACTTGTGCACGGCCCCGAAGGAGTTCCCCATGGCGTGCCCGTACTCGCACATGATGT